>VMSR01000301.1 GCA_013792075.1 Desulfobacula sp. | reverse complement strand
GTTTGTTCCAATTTCAGCCGGGGTACTAAAGGGACTTGATTTTTATCAACACCAGGCAACGAAAAAGATGCTTTTTTATTTTTTTGTTGCTGCCGTTACCAGCCTTGTCTTTTTATTGGGATTTGCAACCTATACCCGCAATTTTGTCTGGATAACAGAGGAAAGTTTTTGGCGGGATGCAATTGAAAAAGCACCTGAAAGAGCGCGGCCCTATCAGAACTATGCATTTTATTATTGTCAGAAAACAGGGGCATATGATGAGGCCATTTCCCTTTATAAAAAGGCGCTTAAATTTCAGGATCCCTATCCAAATTTTTCACGGATGATTTCCTATGACAATTTAAGATCCCTCTATATGATGAAAAAAGAATACGAAACAGCTGTTTTTTACGGTGAAAAAGCGGTTGAAGCCCTTCCGGAAGGGAATGTGGCCAGATTCAATTATGCACTCAGCCTGGTGGATGCCGGGAAACTGGATCAGGCGCTGGATCAGATAAATATCCTAAGGCAACGGGAAGATAAAAATATTTCAGTATTAAAACTTAAAAGCCAGATTCTATTGCAATTGGGATTAGATGATCCAGAAGACAATTGTTTTTTAAAATCTGTTCAGTATTTACCATTTGATAGGGACACTTTGATATATTTTGGAATCGATTTTCTCAGAAAAGACAATTTTATCAAAGCAGATCGGATTTTAAATCAGGCCAAGGATAAGGGGTCTGAACGAATGCGGGTTTTTGTTCTCATTGCCTTGATTGAAAACAGTATTCGCCGTGGCAATAAAACCGATATGGATCGCTATGTGCAAGAGCTGATCGATGGGTTAAGTGTTAAAGAAATTCAAACCAAACTCAAGCAACTGGAAATGGAAAAACACCCTTTGGTGAGGCTGTCATATAAGAAAATTGAGGCAATCATTGCAAAAAAGATAGATATCAGCCTTAAAGAGATGATTCAAAGATCCGGCACATAATTTTTTTTGGGGTTATGCTGATGTATCAACACGCGGGAAGAGAACAACAAAAAAATGAATTATAAGAGGCATATGATTTGGGCCTGTTGGATTCTTTTAATGTTTCTCCTGCTGTTGATTGCCATTCTGTGTCTGGTCCCTCCCATCAGTCGGGATGCGCTTGTTCATCATCTTGCCATTCCAAAAATATATATTTCCCAGACAAGGATTATAGAACTTCCCTGTATGATCTATTCGTATTTTCCAATGAACCTGGAAATTTTGTTCGGCATCGCCCTGTACCTGGGGTCGGATATCGCTCCTAAATTTATCCATTTTTTTTTTCGGGATACTGACTTCTGTTTTTATTTTTAACTACCTTACGGCAAGACTCGACAGGGTATATGCACTTTTTGGGGTGCTTCTGTTTTTTACAATTCCCATCATCATTAAACTGTGTATCACCGCCTATGTGGATCTAGGACTGGTGTTTTTTTCAACAGCGGCTCTGTTCGCTCTGTTTAAATGGAGGGATTCGAAATTTAATTATAGGCATCTTTTGATTTCCGGTTTTTTTTGCGGAATGGCAATGGGAACAAAATACAACGGGTTCATTACCTTTATCTTATTGATTTTTTCCATATTTTATCTGTTTTTCAAAGACCCTGGGAAGAAAAAGGGTGTCTCACGATTATTAATCGGGCTTATGCTGTTTGTCCTAAGCGCTGCAGCAGTTTACTCTCCATGGGGTGTCCGCAATTATATATGGACGGGTAATCCGGTTTATCCATTATACAATTCAGCTTTTAATATTAATTCTGAAAATACGTGTATTAATTCCCTGGAACTTAAAAATGGGGAAAATCAAAATTTGAGCCCCCTTGAATACCGGAGATTGATCGATCATGAGAGTTGGTGGGAGATCCTCTTAATACCGGTACGTATTTTTTTTGAGGGAAAGGACAATGATTTTAAATATTTTGACGGGAAGTTAACACCTGTATTGTTTTTTCTACCAATGTTTGCATTTGTGGGTATCCTGAAGACAAGGAACTCTATAAAGCATGAAAAAATCGTTTTATTGGGATATGCAGTATTCTTTATTTTAATTTCCCTTTCAGCCACAGTGGCGAGAATTCGGTATTTGGCCCCCGCGATACCTGCGCTGGTGATTCTGTCAATCTTCGGGATTCATGGAATCGTCTGTTTTATGAAAGAGAATCCAACCCGGCACATTGCAAACAAGGCAGGAACGATATTTATTCTGTTCGTTTTTATTTTTCAGGTAGTCTTTTGTATCAACTATTTGGTCAATCAATATAACTATGTCCAGCCTTTTCCATATTTGTTGGGAAAAATAAGCAGGCAGGATTATATTTCATCCTATAGACCTGAGAATTTTGCATTTGAATATATCAATGAGAACCTGTCGGAAGATGCAAAGATTCTTTTTATCTATATTGGAAAACGGGGGTATTATTGTGATAGGGACTATATCCCGGATAACGGAAACAATATCCGCTTGTTGTATTCTATATCTCAAAAAGATCAGAGTGCTGCCAGGGTTGTTTCTGAAATAAAAAGTCAGGGTATTACCCATATACTTATAAGCAATAGATTGTTCAGACAGCAGATGAAAATTGATTTGAATACCCAGGAGGAAATATTGCTAAAAGAGTTTATATATCGATTTATGAAGATTAAATTCGATAAAAAGGGATTTTCCTTATACGAATTAAGAATCTAAAATCTTATTTTTGAAATAAAACAGGAAAAATATCCCCAATAAAAAAATCCATATGGTCTGAATAATTCGATCCACTGCCATTCCAACAAATCCATTTTCAAATGTACTGCCGGAAGCTATCGCTATAAAACCGGAGATACTTTCTGTCAAACCGATATTTCCCGGCAATATTGTGGCGATTCTAAACGTCACAACACCCGCGACAATTAAAATTATGCTGCCCAAATTAAGATCATATCCGACGGATACAAATAACAGCTTCATTTTGATGATTAACAGCAACAACAATAGTGATTTAAGGGCGATCAGTTTTTGGATTGCTGTCCTATTTTTTTTAGCAATGTATATCCTTGCTGAAAATTTCTGATGAATTCTGCAATAAAGTTTTTGGATTTAAGGATGGGCAGTCGAATTGTGATCAGGAGCAGGCTTGTGAGAAAAACGCTGAAAAAAAGGATGACCAAGTTTAACCCGGTTGAACCTGTGCTCATGGTTAGATATACGGATGTTATAAAACCCAAAAACCCGGCAATCAGAAACATTAAAACGATACTGACTGTGAGAGAAGAGGTGAAGTTCGCTATGGAGAGCTTCTTCTGGTTTTTCAGGTACAAGGCGTTTGAGATAACCCCAGCCCCCATGGGAAGGTGATTTGCAATGGAACGAATGGACGATAACCCAAAACTTTCAATAACACCAAGGTGAATATCAAATGGTTGGCAAAGGATTTTTATTTCAAGTCCAAGTAGAAATTGATTGGAAACACATAACACCGAGAGCATGAGAAAGTTAATGAAGCGGATATCTTTCACTCTGGAAATTTCTTTGAAGAGATCTGGATTTAAATAATAGAGTATAGCAAAAAACAGGAACACCAGAAACCAGCCGATACGCTTTGTCTTTTTATTGGATGTCATTTGGTTGAGATATAATATTTGATGGGTGCTGAGACCAGCATGATAAGAAGAACGGATATCTTATCAATGAAATTTATTTTGGCCTTTAAAATTGACCGGACCAGTTCAAAAGGAATCCTTATGTTGAGCATAATTCCAGACAATAGATTTGATTTTGAAAACAGAGTGCCTTTATAACGCTGCATTTTTTGTTTTCGTGATTCTTCACCATTTTTAATCCGTCGGTACCAGACTGCCTCTTTTGTATAGGCGAATTGTCCTAAAAATGACAATTCTGTCAAGATGATGAGATCCCAGCCAAGCATCTGAATTTTCATTCTGACCTTTTTCAATGCATCCATTCGAATCAGCCCATAAACAGGATTCATCGGTCCCCATAAAACAAAGAGGTATCGGCTGATGACGTCTAATCCCTTTGTGTCATAAAAGGGGGTTTCTTTGATTACAGGTTGGTTTCTTTCATTGATCCAACTGGTAGCCGGGAATGCCAGAACCGAGGAAGGAAAAGTTTGCAGTGTCCTTAAACAAGTGTTAATAAAATTTGAAGACCATAAATCATGCCCACCGGCAAACATGAAGTATTTTCCGGTTGCAGAATCAAAGGTTTTGCAGAAATTTGCCAGGGCACCCATATTGGTATTACTTCTGATATACCGGATCCTCCTGTCTTTTTGAGCCAGTTCAAGGCAGATCTGTTGTGTTTTGTCAGAGGATGCATTATCGGATATTATCAGTTCGAAATTTTCGTAGTCCTGACTTAGGATGGATGCTACACTTGCTTCTATAAATATTTCTTCGTTATATACAGGCATTCCGATACTGATAAGCGGTTTCAAAGCATTCTTCCTTTTAGGCTTACAGATTTTTTATGCATTTAAGAAATCCATCGGGAGAAACGGTAATTAATAGTTTATTTTCAATTTGTTTATCAATGGCGAATCGGTCATTGGTTTCCAAAAATTTCCATACAGCCGTTTTGGGATTATTTCCTTTTCCCCATGGCCTGTCAAGGAAGGATTCATTGGGCATATCTTCCACAATGGTATCAAATACAACAATATAACTGCCTTTTGATACCAATGGCGAATACAAATTAAGTTCCTTTAAAACATGTTCATGGGTATGATTTGAATCCAATACAACCAAAATTTTTTTATGGTCCCTGGCAAAAACAACCACTTTATCTGCTATTTCATCGGAGATGGATGACCCTTCTAGCAGGGTTATTCTCTTGAACATTGGGTGTTTTTCAATTTCATTTCGGTTATGCTTTCGAATATCAATGTCTATTCCCAAAACATGTCCGTGTCCAATCATTTCTAAAAAGGAAGCATACATAATCAGAGAACCGCCATGGGCGATACCGGTTTCGATAATTAAATCAGGCTTGGTTTCCCAGATTAGCTCCTGCATGGCAATGATATCCTGTGGATACTGAATGATCGGGCGACCCAGCCAGGAAAAATTATATGAGTATTTGGAAACCAGAGAAGTCATCATAAAATTGTCTGCGTCTTTACGAAGGGTTTTATTCTGACGATTGTCAGCTATCCGCTTTTTTACTTCTTGTTCAAATTTTTTCATATTCCACCGTGATATAACTAAAACGATTATTCGTCAGGGTCCTGATTTCGTCGAGATAATTGCTATTCATAACAAAAATGTCCGTGAAGGTGTCAAGTCGGCTGATCACATCTTCTGGTGAATGAACCCGCATACCTGTTCCGGGCAGATATTTGCCTTGTTTGGCCGAGTTGATGTCAATCACGAAATCAAAATTAATGCCGGCTCGCTCCATGAAGATAGCAAAGATAACGCCCTTGGAAGCACCGCCCCAGATGACAGATTTTGTTTTTGTCTTGTCATTCAGTCGGTTTGTATGACGATCAACAGAAGCAAGAAAGTTCTTTGGAAATTCAAAATGGGACCGGTCATCATAAATCGGTTTTTGAAGGGTTGAAAGGTCAGCAACAATATAAAAATACTGCCCACCAAAGAGGTGTCCGTATTCATAACTCGTTCCAAAAAAACGAATCAAGTCATTGATCCTAAAATAGTTCACATGTTCATAAAAAATATCAAACCATGCATGGTGACTGCAAATCCAATCAAGACAGGGAACTTCAATATAAATTTTCCCTATCCCATTATTTACTTTTCGTATATTGTCGAGAAATTCAAACGGGTTTTGGACATGTTCAAGCACATGTCTCAAAATAATGCCATCAGCCTGCAACCCCAGATCCAAGGTAAAGTGTTTTTTGATAATGTAAGGATTTTTCCCCTCGTAAGCTGGATCTATTCCGAAAACATCAAAACCAAGCTTTTGAAGATATTCAAGGAAAAACCCCTTGCCACAGCCGACTTCAATGAGGCGATAATTTTGAAAATTGTTGTGAATTATTTTTGAAACATTTTCCAGGTGCGCCTTGAAAATAGAACTGACAGCTTGCTCATTCTGATAGTCAGCATCATATTGAACAAGGTCTGGTCTGAACGCTCGATTAAAAATCAAGCCTGTGTCCATGTCTTGGACCAAAATAACATCACCCTTAGGGCATGCCTTTCCCTCGGTTTGTGTGCGGTACATGCGGTTTTGAAATATGGGCAATTGTTCCGCCCTGTATAGTTCTTTGTCATAATTCATAATGGTTCCATACAGCTATCAATCTTTCGTCGGTCACCCCAAAAAGCCATGGGTTCATAATCCGGATATGGATAATAGCCAAGATCCAGTTTGATTTTCCAGGCGTTTTCTGCAATCCAGTTTTCGACCTGTTTTCGAACAGAAACAGGTTTTCCGGAACAAATGTTCACAATACCGATGTCCTTTGATTGCAACGCCAATGAAACGATATCTCTGGCAGCATCGGTAACCGATAGATAATCCCGCAATTGTTCTCCGCTGGACATATGAAATATGCTGTCACCGCGTTGAACGGCTCTTCGCAATTGTGGCAAGAGGGAAGTGTCGGATTGCCCATGGCCGTATAGATAAAAAAGTCTTCCCCATGTCAGAGAGAATGGCATATGTGTCTTCAAGTATTCCAGCTGGCGCCGAAGTGTATCTTTGGCAAAACCATAGGAATTATTGGGACGGGGGATCATACTTTCACTCAAGGGTCCGGATTGCATGCCATATTCAAAACAAGTGCCTGCAACAAAGAGAGATTTAAGGCCTGCTTTGATCATGGTTTTTAGAAAAAAATAATGCATGGGAAGTTCACGTTCAAAATGGTGCATAGAGCTGTAATTAGGCAAGCCTCCCCATGCCAGGTGAATGAGCACGTCGGGATTTCCTATCTGCTTTATAGAATCGGGTGATGCGTTCTCCAAATCAAATCGAATCACTTTCATTCGTTGGGATGGCGTCAGATCAACCGACGCCTGTCTTGAAATTGCAACAATTTCTACGGGATATTTTGCCAACTCGGAAAGGACATGCTTTCCAATAAAGCCAGTTGCTCCTGTGACTGCAACCTTCATGAGTTGGCAAATTCCGTTTGAAGGTTTTTACAACACCAACTAATTATAAATTGCATGGCTGTTGTGATATGTATCATCAAAAGATCTCCAGTGCGGGGATAGCCGTTACAAATTTCCCCCCCCAGTTATAAATGTAACTCAGTTTGGGTATCAGTTCCTCCTGAAGATTCCAGGGGAACAAAACAACAAAATCCGGTTTTGTCTCTTTGATTTTTTGTTCTAAAACAATGGGGATATGGCTGCCAGGCAGATATTTTCCCTGTTTATGCGGCGAAGCATCTGCCACAAAATCGATTAAATTGTTTTTTATTCCGCAATAATTGAGAAGGGTATTGCCTTTGGCAGCGGCACCATAGCCGACAATGGTTTTGCCCTTTGTTTTTGTGTCCAGAAGAAATTTCAAAAACCCACAACTTACTTGTTCAATTCTGTTTTGAAAGTGTTTGTAGGTTTCAAGACAAAACAGGCCAGATGCTTTTTCCTGCTCTAAAACGCGTTGGACATTCCCGGAAATAGGCAGATCTTTGTTTTGGCTGTGCCTTGCGAAAATTCGAAGCGAACCGCCATGGGTCGACAGTTCGGTTACATCATAGACGGTAAGCTGGTGTGACTTGAATATAGTGCAGACGGTTTGAAAGGATAAATATGAAAAATGTTCATGGTAAATTGTATCAAACTGATTGTGTTCAATCAGGTTCATCAGGTGGGGAAACTCCATGGTGATGGTTCCCCTTTCATTTAATAATATCCCGAGGCCTTCAACAAAATTATTGAGATCCGGAATATGGGCAAGAACGTTGTTCCCAATTATCAAATCAACTTTTCGATCCTCGGCGGCAAGCTGTTTTGCAAGTGAAGCCGAAAAAAAGCGCTGAATGGTTTCAATCCCTTTGTGCCTTGCGGCAATGGCTGTGCTTTCGGTCGGTTCAATGCCGAAGCAGGGGATACCTGTTTTTTGAAAAAACTGGAGGAGATATCCGTCATTGGACGCTATTTCGGCCACCAGTGAGGATTTGTGCAGACCAAGTTTTTCAATTATCATGGTGACAAATTTTTGGGAGTGCACAAGCCATGAGCTTGAAAATGAACTGAAATATGCGTAGTGTTTATCAAAAATTTCTTCAGATTTTTTGTGATCATCTGTCTGCACCAGCCAGCAGTGCTCACAAACAAAAGTTTTCAAGGGATAATAGATTTCAGGGTCTTTCAGCTGATTTTTTGTTAAATAACCGTTCGATAAGGGTGCATTCATCAAGTCAGCAAAGACATGGGTTAATTCATTTTTACAGGACCTGCATTTCATATATCCACCCCCTCAAATGTTTCATCAAGAAACGGATGGGAAGCATCGCGTTCTGAAATATCGGTCACAGCCAGAGGCCAGTTTATTGAAAGTTTTGGGTCATTATAGGCCAAGGCGCCTTCGTGATCAGGGCTATGGTATTCCGAGTGAAAATAAATCAACTCGCTGTTTTTCGTTAAGGTTTGAAATCCGTGGGCAAACCCTTTGGGAACATACATCATTTTCATATTCACTTCAGAAAGATTTCGGCCAAACCAACATAGGAATGTAGGAGATTTACGGCGGATATCAACAATAACATCAAAAACAGAACCTTTAACACACTTGACGATCTTTATTTCAGCAGCAGGCGGCACCTGGAAGTGCATTCCCCTGACAGAACCCGGCTGAATGGTATGGGATTGGTTTATCTGTACAAAATTTTCAGCAAGCCCTATTTTCTTGAGTTCTTTTGTGCAGATCAGCCTGGAGAAATATCCTCTATTGTCTTCGACCTTTGCATGTTCAATAATAAAAGCACCCTCCAATTCAGTGTCCATAAAGTTCATTTTAACAATGTCTCATAAGACGTGATTTGGTTTTGAGAAAACGCCAATATTCTTCGCGGGTCCTTTTGGAAAAATTTATACCAGTTTGCCGTCCATTCTATGGCCGTATCAACACTTAATCTTGTATGCCAGCCGAGCAGGGTGTGAGCCTTGGAAGAATCCAGCATTAACAATCCGGCTTCATGGGGATGTTTTTCCGGATCCAGGTTCCACATGTCATGACAATCCATAAATGAGGAAAATTTGTCAACGATGTAACCCACCTCCCTCGTATCTTCCGGTTTGGGACCAAAGTTCCACGCGCCGTTAAATTGTGACCCATTGTCAACCAGATTCAATGCCAGCATCATATAACCCAAAAGGGGTTCAAGAACATACTGCCAGGGTCTGGTTGCATTGGGATAGCGGATATGCACTTTTTTGTTTTTTGCAAACGCTCTGACCATATCCGGAATCAGTCTGTTTTCTGCAAAATCTCCGCCGCCGATGATATTCCCGGAACGTGCCGATGCGATGGCCGGGTTAAAGGCCTCAGCATCTAAATTAAAAAAGGAGCGCATATAGGCTGAAGTTACAAGCTCAGAACACGCTTTGCTGCTGGAATAGGGATCATGGCCTCCCATGGGATCGGATTCTGTATATCCTTTCAGCCAGTTCCGGTTCTCGTAGCATTTATCGCTTGTAACATTTATCACGGCTTTTATGCCTGGGTTTAACCGCACCGCTTCAAGAAGATTCACCGTTCCCATTATATTGGTAGAATAGGTTTCGACCGGGTCTCGGTAGGATTGTTTCACCAATGCCTGGGCGGCCAGATGGAGGATAATCTCGGGTTTAAAATTTTGACACGCTTTGTTAAGGGCGTCAAAATCCCGGATATCACCGGTTATGGAGAAAATTGCTGTTTCTATCCCGGAGAGTGCGAAAAAATTGTCCGTATGCGGGGGTGCCAATGAAAATCCGCATATCTTGGCGCCCATGGCGTTGAGCCAGATGGTCAGCCATGTGCCTTTAAACCCGGTGTGTCCGGTAATCAGCACTTTTTTGTTTTTAAAAAAATTTGAAATTTGTGTGATCAATGCAAAACCCATCCTGCATTATTGGAATTCCACAATTCATTTAAATATTCCATGTCCCGTATGGTATCCATGCAAGCCCAGAATCCTTCATGCTTGAAAATCATCAATTGTCCGTCTCTGGCTAATTTTTCAAGGGGGCCGTATTCCAGGTCACAGGTATCCGCATCTGTCAAATAATTGAATATTTCCTTGCGAAAAACCATGAAACCTCCATTGACAAGGGTTTTTAGGGATTTCGGTTTTTCCCGGAAGCTGATGACCTTGTCCCCTTTGAATTTAATTTCACCAAAACGGGAAGTGGGATTGATGCCAGTGATGGTGGCAATTTTGCCATGGCGTTTATGGAAATCGATCAAAGATGAAACATCAATATTTCCAAGGCTGTCCCCATATGAGGTGAGGAAAATATCATCATCTATATATTTTTCTATCTTTTTTAAACGAGCGCCCTTCAGGGAGGCGGCGCCTGTATCCGCAAGGGTTATGGTCCAGTCTATGGTATTGTCGCTATGATAGGTAATGTCTTGGGGGTGGGACATTTTGATGGTAAAATCATTGTTGTGTATTCCAAAATTTTGAAAATATTCTTTTATCATTTCACCTTTATACCCAAGGCATAAAACAAATTCTTTTAACCCATGGGAAGCAAAGATATTCATGATATGCCACAGGATGGGTCTGCCGCCGATTTGAACCATCGGTTTGGGGCGATATTCTGTTTCTTCCTTAAGTCGGGTTCCCATCCCGCCGCACAAAATTACGACCTTGGTTGTCATTCATTGCTCCATTTTTAAATGTTTATTGGCCTCCATGTCAAACCACATGGCAAACAGGGAAAACTGAGCAGATGCCATAAAAGAGGAAAAGGCTGCCAAAGCGTTAATTGCAGGAATATGGGATGTCAGGACCCAGATGTAAAACACGCGGATGAAAAGAAGAAAGGAAAAGCCGCCAAGGAAAATGCCCAGGCCATAAAAAAATACCAAAGGATGAAAATCCCGGATAATATATTTTTCTTTTAACCGCCAGAAAAAGCGTTTGAACAAAAGCCAGCTTAAGGTGAAAATGACCTTTTTAATTTTGATGCCGGAAACCTCTCCCACATTGTAGATAGGATCAACCGGTACATCTGCAACTTTAAAATTGTGGACATTTAATAAAATGAGCTGGTCATTGGGCTGGCCATAGCCTTTGTACATTTGGGTCCAGTCAATGGCGTGCAGGGCTTTTTTGTTAATGGCCGTAAAGCCGGATTGGAAATCCGACACATGCCAGTATCCGGATACTATTTTTGTTAAAAGGGATAAAAAGGCCGTTCCAAAAAATCTGAGTTTGGGCATTATCTCATAGGCCTTTCCGGAAAAAAATCGATTGCCCTTTGAATAATCTGCCGTGCCGTCAGCAACTGGATTTAAAAGTGCTTCAAGGTCATCCGGATTCATCTGCCCGTCACCGTCCATCCGGACCGTTATGTCATAATGGTTCTCTTTTGCCCACTGGTATCCGCTGACCAGTGCACCGCCACACCCCTGGTTTGTCTTGTGCCCGATCAGAAACAGCGCCGCCGTTTTCTTCTGGCATGTTTTGACGACAGATAGGGTGTCATCTGTACTGGCATCATCAACTATCATGATGGCATCCACATATTCCGGCATGGTTTCAATCACTGATCCTATTTGGGTGGCTTCATTATATGCCGGAACCACAACGCAAATTGTCTGGTTTTTATACACTGAGTCTCCTCTTTATTTATTGTTCTGCTGTTTTTAAAAAATAACAGCAGAATCCATGCCAGGAAAGAAAAGCAAAGATAAGGCTTCAATACGATGTTCAAATTGTGTTTGTCAACGGGCAATCGTTTTTGTGTAAGCACTTTTTCCATGTACTGGTGTTCTATCTTGTGTTTGGATTACCATGGGGAAAAACCCGGAACATTGACAAGAATTGTCTTGTCGATAACATTTTACAGTATTCTTAACACAAACAAAAACGATGCACACCCATAAAAAGCTGTTTTATTTCACAGATTGTGGTGTTATTTCATCAGTGGTCTTGTCCATGGAAATCGATGGTTCAAAATGTTCAACACCTGTCAGATCCCTTGTTTTGTATACAATCACCTTGTGTTTTTATGGATTTTGACTATATATTGTTATCATAGCATTGTTCTTGCAAGTTTATTTTTATTGTTTTTAAACAATTAAGCCGAAGAAATCCATGGGGATGGTTATGGGTGTAAATAGGTCCGAAGCAGGATTCACATTGATCGAACTGATGGTGGTTGTGGCCGTCATTGGTATTGTTTCGGTCCTGGCAATCCCGAGCATGGGTGATATGATAAAAGAATACAAACTCAGGAGTGGCTGCAGGGCAGTGGTTTCAAGTTTGCAGAATTTAAAGCTCCGGGCCATCAAAGAAAATGCCAGAACCGTTATGATCATAGACCCGGTTCTTGATATCTATACGACATTTGTGGACAATAGTCCGAGAAACTGGGCCCTGGATTTACCCGAACTCATAAGTAAAACGAATGTAAGGGATGAGGGGCTTGAAATCAGCAGTAATTTTGGTTCCAATACATTCGGGTTTGACAACAGGGGGTTTCTGGAACCCATAACCGGTGGTGAGATCATCCTTACAAAAGATGCAACCCGGTCAAAGAAAATTGTGCTCAATACTCTTGGCAATATCAGGGTGGAGTAATGGTATCACAAATGGACACAACAAGCATAAAAACCAGAGGGATCGGCAATAGGGGATTTACCCTTATCGAGCTCATGGTGGCCATGGCCCTGGTCGGTATTGTGATTGCCGGCATCATTTCCTCCTATACCGGGCAACAGGAAGCCCATCTTTCCCAGAAACAGGTGGTGGAGATGCAGCAGCATATCCGGGCCGGACTCTATATCATGGCCCGGGAAATCCGCATGGCAGGCTATGATCCCTATGGCGGCTCTTCCGGTGCCGGTATTGTCAGTGCCGGCACCGGCGCAAGCAGTGCAAGTCCCCTGACCTTTACCTTGGTGGCCGATGACGACGGTCAGGACAATGCACAGGATACGAATGGTGACGGGTTTGCAGACACGGCTGACGGCACGGTTGACGAATCAGGGGAATTAAAAAGTATTTCTTTTTACCTGTATGACTCTGCGGTGTTAGGGCTAAATAACCTTGGAATGAGAATCGGGTCTGGCAATGTCCAGGCCATTGCCGAGAATATCCTGCCTGCCGGATTTTCTTTTGTATACCTGAATTCCGCAGGAACTGTTCTGGCCCCGCCCGTTAACGTCAATAGCATTGCAGCCATCCAGATCAACATCACGGCCCAGGTGGATACAGGGGAGGTTGACCATACCATCCAGAACGCAACGCGAACCGTTTCGACCATTGTTCAATGCCGGAATTTGAATCTATAGACTATGCATGGGGGAGGATTTTTTAATGAATGAAATGAATTTTAATCCAAACCAAAAAGGATTTACACTGCTGGAGGTCATGATTGCCCTGGCGATCCTGGCCATTGGTATTCTGGGGATTGCCGGCATGCAGATCTCTTCAACCCAGGGAAATGCCAATGCCGTTAAGTTTACCGAGGCCCAGCTGGGGGCACAGAGTCAGATCGAGTCCTTTCTCATGGGGCCCTTTGCCTCCATTACCAATGCAAGTGCAACCACAGCAGACGGCTACACGGTTGTGACATCCGCCGGCATGCCGGCTATCCCGGTCGGTTACTTGCTGGAATGGCGGGTGATTCAGGATATTGATCTGAGCCCTGCAGACGCGGTCATTGATTTAAAAGAGATCCGTGTACGCGTACGGGATGTTTTTGGGAAAATCCGTTCCGATATTACCTTTACCAAGGCAAGGGGATGATAACAATGACGGGCATGAAGAGTGAAAATATCCTGGAAAACGAGCGGGGATCCGCCCTGGTCCTGGTAATGATCATAATGGCGGTTCTGAGTATCATCGGTATTTCTTCCGTCAACAACACCTCAACAGAGCTGACAATCGTCCGGAACGAACGTCTCTTCCAGGAAAATTTTTACCAGGCAGAATCTGCAGCCCAGGAAGGGGCACAGCAATTGGAAATTACGGCTGAAACCATACTGGACGATCGTGATTTTCAATTAAGCTGGTTGAAATCAGAAACACTGGCAGATGTAAACAATTATACGGTGCCGAGTATGACCGTTCCAACGGCCTGGAGTGTGGGCACCAATTCCTCGGCATCTGTCATCAGTGCGGGCCTGAGGGGAACCATACAATTTTCGGTGTTGGAAGGGGGTATTGCCCAGGGCGCTTCATTGGACATGAGCCAGGGAAGCAATCTGTATGACTATACGGTTCGCGGGATGAGCGATGATACTACCAACGGCAACGGGTATGTTATCATTGAGGTTGGATATAAGAAACGACATTGATGGAAAAAAAAGGGGGAAGGACAATGGATACAGGCAGAGAGAACAAGACTATAGGATCAAAAAAATCTTCTGCCGGCCATTTGAATGCAAAGTTTGTATCCATCTTGTTTTTCTGGCTGGTAGTGTTGTGTGTCGGCTTTGGAGGGGAGGTGAATGCCGCAACCCTGAGGGTTTACATTGAACCCCAGGCAGCGAGGGATGCCGGGGCCCAGTGGTTGATTTTCAAATGGACGGGAGGCGGCTGGGATCTGATGGACAGTTGGAGAAACCACAACACCAGCTATAATGTCAATAACAATAGTTTTTATGCAATCGTATTCAAGACTGTCGGTGGTTGCACCACTCCTTATACCATTTATGGTGAGGGCCGGGATCTGACACCCTCCAAGACCGGAGTGTACTCTTGTGCAGTGGTTGAGTATACCATTTCCGCTTCCGCAGGCAGTAACGGCAGTATTTCCCCCAGCGGCACCGTGCGGGTGACCCAGGGGGATAACCAGAGTTTTACCATTGTTCCGGACGGGGGATTTACGGTGGATAATGTTCTGGTGGACGGCGTTTCCGCAGGGGCTGTCACCAGTTACACCTTTAATAATGTCGCGGCAGACCATAGTATCTCGGTCACGTTCAGACCCCTTCCCACTTATATTCTTACGGCCACTGCCGGCGATCATGGCAGTATTTCGCCTTCCGGCAGCCAGACCGTTTACCAGGGGGATGATCACACCTTTACAATGGTACCGGCTACCGGGTATCAGGTGGCAAATGTCCTGGTGGACGGAGCCCCCCAGGGGGCTGTCACCAGTTATACCTTTAACAATATCGGATCAGACCATGCCATATCGGTCGTGTTTGAGAAAAGACCCTATATCATTTCGGCAGGCGCCGACTCCGGGGGGAGCATCTCTCCTGCAGGCAGTGTGGCGGTGTTGTTTGAAGAGAGCCAAACTTTTACCATCACCCCGGATCTGACCTATGAAGTGGCTGATGTACTGGTGGACGGTGTCTCCCAGGGGGCCATAACCACCTATACTTTTGCCAATGTCAACCAGGACCATACGATTTTGGCCAGATTTGCCATCATTCCTGTTTTGTACACCATCACGGCCAGTTCCGGAGGCGATGGTATCATTTCCCCCACCGGAGCGGTTTCAGTGCTGGGGGGCACGGATCAACTTTTTACCATGACCCCGGCATCCGGGTATCAGGTGGCCGATGTCCTGGTGGACGGCACCTCAGTGGGAGCTGTTGATTCCCATACCTTTTCTGCCGTGAACGCCGATCATACCATCCGGGTCACTTTTTCAAGTGTGTTGCCTCCCACAAGCTGCGTGGATATCGCGGACACGCCGCTGAGCAGTCAGATCCAGGCAGCACCTGCCAATGTCATGTTTATCCTTGACGATTCAGGCTCCATGGACTGGGAGATGATGACCAATGAGAGCGATGGGATTTTTAATGTGGGCTCGTCCGACTATGCCTATGTGTTCAACATGGCGGATAATAAGGCTTCCAGTACAGGCACGGTGGCCTTATCCGGTGATTACAAACAATATTGGAAATCCCAGTTTTATATTTACAACAAAATGTATTACAACCCTTCATCGGAGTATGTTCCCTGGCCCAACAAGACAAATGCCTCTCCCACATCGGCCAGATCCAATCCCCAGAGTTCCAGCAACACACTCGATATGACCAGTCAATATGCATTGGACGGCTCTTTATCCATCAAAAATGCCCATTATTACGTGTGGTATGATGCGGATGGAGACGGCAACTGGATTGATGAGACAGATCCGGGCAATGATGCGGATCCCAACGAGATTTATCTGGTGAACCTTGAAGGTTCGGCCATAAAATATTACCGCTGGAATGGGGAGGGGCCTAAAATGTCTGCTTCGGAAGTCACCCTTGTCAGTTCTCCTCCAAGTGCAATTGTTCCGAAAAATACAGATGGGACGGCCCGCACCTATACCCAGGAACTTCAGAATTTTGCCAATTGGTTTTCCTACTACCGCAGGCGGGAGTATGCCGCCAAGGCAGCTGTGGCCAATGTTGTAAGTTTAATGCAGGGGGTTCAGATCGGATATTTGTCCATCCAAAACCGTCTGATACAAACAGTCCTGAAGGTGAAAGTTCAGGAGGGGGGCGTTACGGTGGATAATTCTGCCGGCCTGCTGACCAGCCTCTACGACAATTACAACTCCGAAGGCGGAACCCCGCTGCGCCTGGCCCTTAAAAATGTGGGGCGCTACTATGACAAGGATGACGGTGCCACCGGAGGCCTGGGCAACTCTCCCTACGCCAGTGAAGCGGACGGGGGGGGCTGTCAGCAGAGTTTTGCCATATTGATGACCGATGGGTTCTATAATGGCAATAGTCCCGACGTGGGGAATCAGGACGGAACCGAAGGAGCACCCTTTGCCGATACCTATTCAAATACCTTGGGCGATGTGGCCATGAAATACTATAAAGAAGACCTGGCCGATACCATTGCCAATATGGTGCCCAGTAGTTTTATTGACCCTGCTACCTACCAACACATGATTACCTATACGGTTTCCTTTGGGGTGACCGGCACCCTGAATCCTGCAAACTTTGATTTGTACAATATCGATCCTGCCAACCGGGTATATCCCACCTGGCCGAACCCCACGGATGGGGACCGACAAAAGATCGATGACATGTGGCATGCCAGTGTCAATGGCCGGGGCAGTTTTCTGAATGCCTCCAACCCCCAGGAGCTGGTTAATTCGCTGATATCCGTGATGCAGAACATTGATTCCAGAACCGTGTCCGACGCATCCGTTTCCGTAAACGGCGAAGAGCTCCAGGCAGGGACCCGAATCTTTCAATCCAGTTATTCTTCCGACGGATGGGTGGGGGATGTAAAAGCCTATGCCATCAATCAAACCAGCGGGGAAGTGATCCGGGATACAGCTGTGTGGTCGGCAGCAGACAAGCTGGAAGACCAGCATTGGAATACCGGCCGGAAGATTGCCACCTTTAACGGATCTTCGGGAATACCCTTTATGTACAACAGCCTCACCGCAGCCCAAAAGACAGTGCTTACTGAAAATGAAGTCAACTATCTGAGGGGAGATTCTTCCCTGGAAGCACAGAACGGTGGCAGCTTCAGGAATCGATTCTCCCAATTGGGGGACATTGTCCATTCAGCGCCCCTGTATGAAAATAATGTGCTGTATGTGGGCAGCAACGACGGCATGGTCCATGCTTTTGATGCCAACACCGGCGCTGAGCTGTTTGCCTATGTGCCAAACCTGGTATTCAACAATTTGAAGCGGCTCACAGAAACCAGCTATACCCATAAATTTTTTGTTGATCTGACCCCCTCTGCCGGCAGAATCGGGAACAATACCTATCTTGTCGGCGGCCTGGGCAAGGGCGGACGGGGCTATTATATGCTGGATATCACTTCTCCTGCAGCCAATACAGAGGCCAATACAAGCTCTTGGGTGAAATGGGAGTATCCCAAGGCCAGCACTCCTGGGGCCGAACTGAACAATCTGGGATATAGTTTCAGCAAAGCCTTTTTGGTCCGGTCCAATGATGATACCATTTCGGGAAACGGGTGGGTGGTGATTTTCGGCAATGGTTATAATAGTGCCAGTGGCCATGCAATGTTGATTGTGCTCAATGCCGCCACGGGTGAACTGATTAAAACCATTGATACGGGTGTCAATTCCTGCAATGGCCTGTCAACGCCTGTCCCCATTGACGTGGACGGTGACCTGAGGGTGGATTATGTCTATGCAGGCGATTTAAAGGGCAATTTATGGAAATTCAATTTTTCGGGAAGTTCCAGCAGCGACTGGGGGGTGGCCTATAAAGATGGTATAACTCCCATGCCTCTTTTCCAGGCAAAGGATGCCAGCGGTTTTACCCAACCCATCACCTCCAAGCCGGATGTGATGCGGCATTGCTCAAAAAATGGGTACATGGTAGTTTTTGGCACGGGACGGTATATGGGCGATGTTGATTTTACCGATGTTTCTTCCCAGACCCTCTATGGCATCTGGGATTATGGAGATGACGCAGACAACACAGAGTACCTGGGCACTTTCAACCGGCCCGGGCTTTCCAACCAGCCTTCTTCGGTTAAGCTGTTGTCCCAGACCCAGGTGGACTGGAGAACCTTAAACGGAAATGATTTCAGAACCCTGAGCAACAATTCTGCCAACTGGGAGACCCTGGACGATGCAACCACAGGGCAGCAGCCCAATCCGGGTTCTGCCACTGCCGGCACCATGGCAGATGCCGGCTGGTATTTTGATTTGCCCATAAACCAGGGCGCTGCTGGACATGAACGGATCATATCCGATGTGATTATCCGGTCCGGCAATGTCATTGCCATCACCTTCAGACCCAACAGGGATACCCCCTGTTCCGCGGGCGGCAGTTCCATTGTTCATGAACTCAATGCCTGTTCCGGTTCCAGGCTTTCCCAAGCGCAGTTTGATATTGACAATGATGGCTTCATTGATGATGATGATTTGATAAACATCGGCACGCCCGAGGACCCGATTCTGGTACCGCCAACAGGGCTATATATTCCCGGGCGATTGTTCAGCCCTGTGATTGTAACCATACCGCGTACGACCGGTCCGGATATTGAAGCAAAATACTTTAGTTCCACCTCGGGTTCCATTCCCATTGTCAGGGAAACAGCAGAACAACGCGGTTTGTTTTATTGGCGACAGTTAGACTGATAAATTGGATGGGGGGCGTTGATACACATAGGGGGAGGATATGAATTTGGATATAAAAAAAAGCATCATAAATCAATGCCTTGTTGGCCTGCTCTCTTTGGCGTGTCTGGCAGGCACACATCCGGTCGTGTTGGCCCAGGAGAAGCCGGTTGAACTTCTTGAAATTTCACCGGTGTCGCCACAGGAAGGTGCCATTATTCCAATGATCTTTGACGGGAAAGGGCGTATCGACAGGGTTGATGGAATGGAAATCGTTGTGGGAGACAGGCTTAAAAAATTTGCAGTCCTAACCGTGTTCTATACCAAACAGGGTAAAGTCGGTAGTCGCAACCAATTTCAAGAAGGGGATATGGTCGGATACCTGAAAAACAAAAACAATGAAATAACAGCTCTCTATAAATTGGAGTAAAGGAATGGTTTTTGATACCTTTTTTTGTGCTAAAACCAAGAAGTATCTTGGTTTGTTCAGGAGAAACGATATATGGTTGGGTTTTTGTCTTATTGTCGTTGCCGTCCTGGTGATGGTTGTACCGGTTCATGGAGAATATTTTCGTTATGTGGATGACAACGGTGTTGTCTCCTATACGGATGACCTTTCAAAAATCCCGAAGAAACAACGGATTGATCTCAAAGCCTTTGTCAGTGAAAAACAGAAAACAGATCAAAATTTTGATATGGAAAAACAAGCGCCAATAGATGAAGAACCTTCGGATTCCCAGGACAAACCCGGGATTGATGAAGAAACGGCTCAGCAGGAATTCAAAGCACTGAAGGAATCACTTGATCGGGAGTTCGAACTGTTGAACAAGGAACGGGATGATCTGGCCATGGAACGAAAAAAGATCACGAATAAGGCAGCTGTCCAAGCGTTTAATCAAAAGGCCTCAGATCTCAATGATCGTATTAAAGCTTATGAGTCAAAAAAACAATCCTACCTGAAAAGATTGACCAATGAGGTTCAAGAGAATAAGCTCTAATAAGCGTTTCCATTCCATAGAACATTGTGGAAACATTTTTATATAGGAACCGCATTATCAACCCAGCCGCCATAAAACCCTGAAACAATGGAGTTGGGAAAGACTTCTCTTGATTGACTTTTTTCCCAAATAGTTTTAGAAGAAACGGGTTACAGGTTGACGATAAACTGAAATTATGGAGGAGAGATGAAATCCAATACATATGGTAGGGTCTTGCTAAAATTTGGGCTAATTCTTTTGCTGGGCCTCTGTGTTTCCGGGTGTTGGGCAAACCTGGGTTCTAAGCCGGCTGATACAAAAGCCTCTTCGTCGGAAACACTTGAAAAATCAAAGAAGACAACCGCGGTTTACCATGATTTTGAAGATATCCTGGTCCCCATGGAGCTTTCGGTCATGAAGGACAAAACCGTTGTGGTCTCCACCCCGGGTTTCAGGTCCGGTATCCTTGCTTTGAGGGGAAGAGTAGATTCCACTGCCTTGTTTAATTTTTTCAGCAACAATATGTCAAAAGACAATTGGAATGTGATCAGCAAAATCAAATCCCCGGACAACACAATAATGGTGTTCCAGAAAACATCCCGGTGTGCCGTTATCACCATCAGGGAAAGCCAGGTGTATACCTACGTGGAGATCGGCGTGGCCCCGACCCTGAACAACGGGGGCGGAACAACTGGAAGTGGATACAGCGGAAGCGGAAACAGTGGAAGCGGAACGAGTGGAAGCGGAAACAGTGAAATGACCCAGAATAATTTAACCGACTAATGGAATTCAAAGACCGACATATCCTTCTGGGCATTACCGGCGGCATTGCCGCCTATAAATCCGTGGAATTGCTGCGCCTGTTGAAAAAGGCAGGGGCTGATGTCCATGTGGCAATGACCGAAGCGGCCCTGCAGTTTGTTGGCAGGACCACCTTTGAGGTGCTCAGTGAAAATTGTGTGCTGACAAACCTGTGGAAGGATACCGCAAGTTCGGTCACCCACATTGATATTGCCACAAGCATTGACGCGGCCATTATTGCACCGGCCACTGCCAATTTTATCGGCAAATATGCCCATGGGATTGCCGATGATGCCCTTTTAACAACCCTGCTGGCCGTGACAAGTCCTGTGATGATTTGTCCTTCCATGAACACGGACATGTATCAGAATATCCGGGTCCAGCGAAATTTGGATATCCTGGAACAGGATGGTATCCATATCCTTGATCCCGACGACGGCGTGCTGGCCTGCAAAACCGTTGGTGCAGGAAGGCTGCCGGACCCCTGGTTTATCTTTGACAGGCTTTGTAAACTGTTAACCCCAAAAGACCTTGTGGGCAGGCAAATCCTTGTGACTGCAGGCCCCACAATTGAAGCCATAGATCCGGTCCGGTATGTCAGCAACCATAGTTCGGGTAAAATGGGATATGCCATTGCAGAAGCGGCTGAACAAAGAGGGGCCAGGGTCACCTTGATATCCGGACCTGTCAGCCTTGATCCGCCGGTGGGTGTGGAATGTATTTTTGTGGAGAGCTGTGAGCAGATGGCAGCGGCCGTGTTTTCACACCTGGCGGCAGCTGATATCATTGTAAAAGTAGCGGCTGTGGCCGATTACAGGCCAATTGATCCGGGCACCCGCAAAATTAAGAAAAATCAGGCTTCAAAAGAGATTACCATTGCCATGACAGAAAACATGGACATCCTCAACCGCATTGGTGAACTGAAAACCGACAGGCAATTTCTGGTGGGGTTTGCAGCCGAAACCAATGACCTTGAAAAACATGCCCTGGCAAAAATCAAAAAAAAGAACCTGGACATGATCGCTGCCAACCTTGTGGGAACAGGTGATTCCGGATTTAAAACCAATACCAACAAGGTCAAGCTCTTCTTCAAGGACGGGTCTTCAAAGGACATTCCCCTGATGGACAAGCACAAGGTCGCCCATATTCTGCTGGACACCATTATTGAACAGACAGGATAAGGATTATGGGGGAAAACAACACGATTCAGTCTATTTCCCTGGCCTTTATCCGGACAATTCAGGATTTTTCCCAGTATGTTTCCCATCAAAGGGCATTGGGAAATACAGACCTGACACTTTCTGAACCCTGCCGGAAAACCATGGATTCCTGGGGAAAACCCCCCCCAAAATTTCAGCATTTTTTTTTCAGGGCCCCCTGGATGCGCCTTTGTTTTTTGTGGACAGTGAAGGCAGTTTTTTTAACGGAGAAGCCGGTGCCTTGTTTGTCAAAATTCTTGGGGCCATGAAACTTGGGCCGGAATCAATATTTGTCTGCAATGCCACAGATGCAAGATCCCTTCATGACCAGATAAAAATAAACAAACCCGCAATTGTGATCACCCTGGGGCAGAAGGCAGGTCAGTTATTGTTAAACCTTGAGTTCCCCCTTGAACACTTCCAGGGAAAATTTCATTTTCATGAAGGAATTCGGGTGATGCCCACTTTCCACCCGTCAACCTTGCTGGAACAGCCGGGACTGAAACGTAAAGTGTGGGAAGATATGCAGCAGGTCATGAGCCAGGCAGGGCTGTCCCATGGGCGCTGATAAAACGACTTATACCTTATCCGACAGCGCTTCTGACGGAATACTCGATTCATTTATCCGGATACTTCATGCGGAAAAAGGATATTCCTCCCATACCCAAAGGGCCTACCAATCGGATATTCTGGATTTTATCCGGTTCTTTCTGGCCGACCCGAAGGCTTTGGTTGATCCGAAAGATGCGGAGAACACCATTTCCCTCGAAAGCCAGGAAAGGTTTTTGGCCGGGATTGACGGGCTGGACAAAAACAGCATAAGAACATATCTATCCTGCCTGGTCCGGGCCAAAAAGAGCAAACGCACCATTGCAAGAAGGCTGTCAGCCCTGAAATCCTTTTTTGATTTTCTTGTGAGGGCAGGCCATATCCGGCTGAACCCGGCGGATACCATACCCTTTCCCAAGCTGGACAAAACCATTCCCCGGTTTTTGAATATTGATGACCTGTTCCGGTTGTTGGATTCCATTAAAACCGATACCTGGGCGGACAAACGGAATCTGGCCATGTTTGAGACATTTTATTCCACAGGCATGAGAATTTCGGAAATTCACGGCCTGGATATGAATGATGTTGACTTTAAAAACCAAATGATTAGAGTCTTTGGCAAAGGCAGCAAGGAGCGGGTGGTCCCAGCGGGCAAAAGGGCCCTTGATGCCATTGGTGCCTATCGGGCGGCCATAAATCAAAAAGCTGCACCGGTATTTTTGAACAAGGCGTATTCAAGAATCAGCATCCGGTCCATCGGACGGATACTGGATAAAATTGTAAACGAATGCGGGTTGAATGTCCCTGTTTCACCGCACACCCTCCGCCATTCCTTTGCAACCCATATGCTGGATTCCGGTGCGGATTTAAGGGGAATTCAGGAAATACTGGGCCATGCCAGCCTTTCAACAACCCAGGTGTATACCCATGTGAGCATGGATCGGTTGATGCAGGTGTATGACAAGGCGCATCCAAGGAGTTAAAAATATGAGTATGGAAATATTTCACGGCACCACCATCCTGGCATTGCGCAAGATGGGGACGGTTGTTGTGGCCGGAGACGGCCAGGTGACCCTGGGGAACATCGTGACAAAACACAGGGCCAAAAAGGTTCGAAGAATATACAACGATAAGATTATTACAGGCTTTGCCGGTGCCACCGCCGATGCCCTGACCCTTTCGGAAAAACTGGAAGAAAAACTGGAGCGGTATAACGGAAGCCTGACCCGGGCCTGTGTGGAACTGGCAAGGGAATGGAGAACCGATAAATATCTGCGTAGGCTTGAGGCCATGATGATTGCAGCAGACAGGGAAAATACCTATTTATTGTCCGGGAACGGGGATGTGATCGAGCCGGATGAGGGGGTCATCAGTATCGGGTCCGGCAGTACCTCTGCCCAGTCTGCTGCCATTGCCCTGATGGAAAATACGGACCTTACTCCCAGACAGGTTGTTGAAAAAGCCATGAAAATAGCCGGAGATCTTTGCATATACACCAATCACCACGTGACCATTGAGGAAATCAAAAACGAGACGCCCCTATGAAAGATTTAAAACCCAAAGAGATAGTCATTGAACTGGATAAATATATCATCGGCCAGAAAGATGCCAAAAAATCAGTGGCCATTGCCCTGCGGAATCGGTGGCGAAGACGCCAGCTGGATAAAGACCTCCAGGAAGAGATTGCCCCGAAAAATATTATTCTCATCGGACCTACCGGAGTGGGGAAAACAGAAATTGCAAGGCGCCTGGCCAACCTGACCGATTCTCCCTTTTATAAGGTGGAAGCCTCCAAATTTACCGAAGTCGGATATGTGGGACGGGATGTGGAATCCATGATCCGGGATATTGTGGAATTGACGGTGAACAATCTTCGGCTCAGACAGCAGGACGCGGTACAGGAGAAGGCTGCCAAAATGGCCGAAGAACGAATTCTGGATATTCTTTTGCCGCCGACTGCTCCCAAACCGGCCTTTTCTGCGGCCGGGGCAGTCCCCCCGGTAGACCATGGGGTATCAGATCCGCTTCCCGGTGTGTCCACCCGGGAAAAACTTCGCACCATGCTCCAAAATGGGAAACTGGACAGCCGGGATATAGACCTGGATGTCACGGCCCAAACTTCCCCCATGGTGGAGATTTTTTCCAATACGGGAATGGAGGAAATGGGCATCAATATCAAGGACATGCTGGGAAATTTCATGCCGAAAAACACCAAGCGCCGCAAGGTCAGCGTAAAAGAGGCCATGAAGATCCTTACCCAGGAAGAAGCCGCCCACCTGGTGGATATGGAAAAGGTGAAAACCGAAGCCATTGAACTGGTGGAACAATCGGGTATCATTTTTATTGATGAAATCGATAAGATTGCGGGCAAGGGACAAAGCCATGGCCCTGAGGTGTCAAAGGAGGGGGTGCAGCGGGATCTGCTGCCCATTGTGGAGGGCAGTTCCGTTCCCACCAAATACGGCACCGTGAAAACCGATCATATTTTGTTCATTGCATCCGGGGCCTTCCATGTGTCAAAACCCTCTGACCTGATTCCCGAACTCCAGGGCCGGTTCCCCATCCGTGTGGAGCTGACCTCCCTTGGGGCCCATGAGTTTACCCGGATTCTGACCGAACCCAAGAATGCCCTGGTGCTCCAGTATATTGCCCTGCTCAGGACCGAAGGGGTGGTCATTTCCTTTACCCAGGATGCAGTGGAGAAAATTGCCGATATTGCTGTGGAAGTCAATTCAACAACGGAAAATATCGGGGCAAGACGGCTGCACACCCTCATGGAAAAATTGCTGGAAGAGATTTTGTTCGAAGCACCGGACATGGATGAAAAAACCATTACCATTGATGCTGCCTTTGTTACCCGCCAGCTGATGGATATTGTTGAAAACCAAGATTTGAGCAGGTATATCCTATGAGCCAGAATGTTGCAGACATACTGATAGAGGCCCTTCCCTATATCCAGCAATTTTCCACCAGGACCATTGTGATCAAATACGGGGGGCACGCCATGGTGGACGATAAATTGAAACGGGATTTTGCCAGTGATATTACCCTGTTGAAAGTGATCGGCATCAACCCGGTGGTGGTCCATGGCGGCGGTCCCCAGATCAACCGGGTGCTCTCTGCCATGGGGATTACCTCCACCTTTATCCGGGGCATGCGCTACACCGATGATGCCACCATGGATGTGGTGGAAATGGTCCTGGGCGGAAAGGTGAACAAGGATATTGTGGCCAGGATCAACCGGGAAGGGGGGAAAGCCGTGGGGCTTACCGGAAAAGACGGGGGGCTTATTACGGCCGATAAAATGAAAATTTATCACCAGGTGGATGAAAATACACCACCCGAGATCATTGATCCGGGTATGGTGGGAAATGTGACCCAGATCAATCCGGAAATTATCCATACCCTGACCAACCACGGATTTATTCCCATTATTGCACCGGTGGGCATTGGGGAAAACGGCGAAACCTATAATATCAATGCCGATGTGGTGGCCGCAAAAATTGCCGCTGCCTTAAATGCCGAACGCCTGATTCTGGTGACCGATGTGGACGGGGTCCTTGACGGGGATCAAAGACTCATATCTTCCATCTCCGACAGGCAAATCGCCGAGCAGATAGCGGACGGCCGTATCAAAGGGGGCATGATCCCCAAGGTGGAGTGTGCCCTGGAAGCCTTGAAAAACGGTGTAAAAAAATCACATATTATCAATGGCAAAACACCCCATGCTGTTCTGCTGGAATTGTTTACGGATTCGGGCATCGGCACCCAGGTGTTTCTGGACGACTGAAATTAATGCTTAAAGAGGACAAACGTGACTTCTATTGAAAAAACCAAGGCTTTTGTTTTTCAAACCTATGTTCGCCAGGGAAAGGCATTTGTAAGCGGCCAAGGAACCTGTTTGACCGATGAAGATGGGACGGTTTATACGGATTTTCTGGCCGGCATTTCGGTCTGCAATCTGGGCCATTGCCACCCAAGTGTTACCCGGGCCATTGCGCATCAGGCCCAAACCCTGGTCCATGTATCCAACCTTTTTTATACGGCTCCCCAGGCTGACCTTGCGGCAATGCTTGTGGATAAAAGCTTTGCCGACCGCGTTTTTTTTGCAAATTCCGGTGCAGAAGCCAATGAGGCAGCCATAAAGCTTGCCCGGCGCTATTTTCAGTCAAAGGGGCATACCAATCGGTATAAGATTATCACCATGGAACAATCTTTCCACGGCAGGACCATGGCCACCCTGTCGGCAACGGGCCAGGACAAGATCAAGCAGGGGTTTTATCCTTTGCTGGAGGGGTTTATCCATGTGCCCTTCAATGATATCGATGCCCTGAAAGCGGTCCTGGATGAGACCGTGTGCGCCGTGATGATGGAACCCATCCAGGGGGAGGGCGGGGTGATACCGGTGGACCCTTCCTATCTGTCCCAGGTCAGGTCCCTTTGTGATGAAACCGGCACCTTGCTCATCTTTGATGAAATCCAGACCGGCATGGGGCGGTGCGGCACCCTGTTCGCCCATGAAGGGTACAACATTTTTCCGGATATCATGACCCTGGCAAAGGCCTTGGCCAACGGGATACCCATTGGTGCCATGCTGGCCACGAAAGAGGCGGCCACAGGGTTTGATTTCGGCAGCCACGGCTCCACTTTCGGCGGGACCCCCCTTGCCACGGCTGCAGCTCTCGAAGTGGTCAAAATCATCTCTGACAAAGCCTTTCTGGATGAGGTTGTTGAGAAGGGGGCTTATTTTCGGGGAAAACTTTTAGCGCTCAAAGAAAAATATCCACGGATTATAGATGTCCGGGGCAAAGGGCTTTTGGTGGGAATGGAAATTGATCAGGATGCCGGATCTTTTGTGGCAGATTGTTTTAAAAAAGGCTTTATTATTAACGGGATTCAAGATAAAGTTCTAAGATTTGCACCGCCTTTAATTGTTGAAAAAAATGAAATAGACAGGCTGGTGGCTGTTTTGGACAGCCTGTTTCAGGCCGGATTATAGTACCCGGATACCCGTACTATGGAGAACAGATTGAAAAAAGATTTATTATCATTGCTGGACCTTGAACAAGCGGATTTTGAACATCTTTTTAAGCGGGCCATACAGCTTAAAGAGCGCTATGCAAAGGGGATTTTTGATTCCCTCTTAACCGGGAAAACCCTGGGACTGATTTTTGATAAAAAATCAACCCGGACCCGCATTGCTTTTGAAACTGCCATGATCCAGCTGGGAGGGCATCCCATTTACATGAGCACCCAGGATACCCAGATTTCACGGAATGAACCTGCCAAAGATACGGCAAGGGTTTTGTCCCGTTATATCGATTGCCTGGCCATGAGAACCTTTGACCATGAACTGGTTGAAGAATTTGCCAGAAGCTCGAGCATTCCCGTGATCAATGCCCTGACCGACTCTTTCCATCCCTGCCAGATTTTAAGTGATCTTATGACCATTATCGAGCACAAGGGCGGATATAAGGATGTAAAGATTGCCTGGGTGGGCGACGGCAACAATGTGGCCAATTCCTGGGTGAATGCTGCCAGCGTTCTGGGGCTTGACCTGAAACTTGCCTGCCCGGACGGCCATGGGATTCGCCCGGATATTATTGTAAGTTCCGGGGCCGATACTATGGACAATATTGTATTTACAAATGATCCCCGAGAAGCGGTGAAAAATGCCGATGTGGTCTACACAGATGTCTGGGCCAGCATGGGGGAAGAAGATGAGCTGGAGGGCCGGCTTAAGACCTTTGAAGGGTTCCAGGTGAACCATGATCTGCTGGCACATGCCAAAGCGGATGTTCTGGTCCTCCATTGCCTGCCCGCACACAGGGGAGAAGAAATTTCCGAACAGGTTCTTGAGGCAAATGGGGCCGCTTTCTGGGACCAGGCAGAAAACAAACGGCATATGCACAAAGCCATTTTGGAGAGCCTTATTCTGGGGTGATTTGCGCTTTATTTTACAGGAAATAACCAGGAATAAACAAGAAAGACAGGCGGCACTATGAGTGAAAAACTTTGGGGAGGACGGTTTTCCCAGGACACGGACACCTTGGTTGAAAAATTCAATGCATCCATTGATGTGGATAAACGGCTGTATGCCAGTGATATTTGCGGCAGCATCGCCCATTTAAAAATGATGGCCCATGAAGGGATCATCCCCAAAGATGAGGCCGATACCCTGATTGCCGGCCTTGGTAGGGTAAAAGCTGGAATGGACAAGGGTGAGATTGCATTTTCCGACAGCCTGGAAGACATCCACATGCATGTGGAAGAGGCCCTGGGGAAAGAAACGGGTGACCTTGCAAAAAAACTTCACACCGGGCGAAGCCGAAATGACCAGGTGGCCCTTGATGTCCGGATCTATCTGAAAGAAGAAACCCTGACCATCATCCGGATGCTGACAGGGTTTCAACGGGCCCTGGTGGCCATGGCCAGGAAACACATGGATGTGGTCATGCCCGGGTACACCCATATGCAGCGTGCCCAGCCTGTTTTATTCGCCCACCATCTCATGGCCTATTACGAAATGATGGGCCGGGATATCCAGCGGTTCCAGGATTCCCTTAAACGGGTGGACGTGATGCCCCTGGGCGCTGCTGCCCTTGCCGGAACCACCTATCCTGTGAACCGGGAGTATACACGCCAGGTACTTGGGTTTGGAAAGGTTTCGGAAAACAGTATTGATTCTGTTTCAGACCGGGATTTTGTCATGGAGTTCATCGCCCACGCCAGCATCTGTATGATTCATTTGTCAAGGCTTTCCGAAGAGCTGATTCTATGGTCGTCTTCTGAATTTGCTTTTATCACCATCTCGGATGCCTTTACCACAGGATCCAGTATCATGCCCCAGAAGAAGAACCCGGATGTGGCAGAACTTGTCCGGGGTAAAACAGGGCGCGTGGTGGGAAACCTTGTGGCCATTCTTACGGTGATGAAATCCCTTCCCATGGCCTATAACAAGGACATGCAGGAGGACAAGGAGCCCCTTTTTGATACCGTTGACACCTTAAAAATCTGTATCGAGGTCTATACCCGGATGCTGCCCAATATTATGGTTCACAGGGACAGGATGAAGGCGGCCTGTAAACAGGGGTTTTTAAATGCCACTGATTTTGCCGATTACCTGGTGGGACGGGGCATGGCCTTCAGGCAGGCCCATTCGGTTGCCGGAAAAGCGGTTGCCGTGGCCTTAAGCCAAGGCAAGGAGCTGGATGATTTAAGCCTGGAAGAATTGCGCTCGTTTAGCGATTTGATCAACCAGGACATCTATCATTTTATCTGCCTTGATCAAATGATTGCCCGTCGTATATCCTATGGCGGCACCGGTTTTGACAATGTGGAAAAGGCCGTGCAAAGAGCTGAAAAGGAGCTTAATTCGTGAAAAGGATGAAACAATTCATATCCATCGGGCTTGTCTGTCTTGCGGGCGTGTTTCTGGTGACTGCCTGCGGCAAAAAAGGGCCTCCTCTGCCTCCGGTTAAAGACGGAAATATCCTGGCAGCCCCGGAAGACCTGACCTCTTCTTTGGCAGGAAACCAGGTGACACTGGCATGGACCCATGCCAGTGATCCGGTAGCGGCAAAACTTGAACCCGAAGCCTTTGAGGTCTTTATGGCCACCAAAACCAAAGACGGTTGCGAAGGCTGTCCCTTTGTTTTCAAATCAATAGGAACGGTGTCACTTCCCGCCATGTTCTATCAACACACCCTGGAACCCGGATTCTATTATTATTTTAGAATCCAGGCCCTTGGAAAAAATGAGGTCAGAAGCGGGTATTCCAAAACCCTGTACCTTGATTTTGAATGATGACGGATCCCCCTTCTATAGCCTATTTGAGCATTGGATCAAACAAAGGAGACAAAGCCGGGAACCTTAAGCAGGCCATTGATTGCCTGAACCAGCACGACCTGATCCAGGTTGCTGCGGTCTCTTTTTTTTACCGAACAGAGCCCCAGAATTTTGAAGATCAGGACTGGTTTGTAAATGCCGCCGTAAAAATACAAACCCCGGTCGAACCTGCAGAATTGCTGGATATTTTAAAACAAATTGAAAGATCTCTTGATCCTGAGGGAAAAGCCTTTCGGTTTGGGCCCAGAAAAATTGATCTGGATATTATTTTATTTGAAAACAGGGTTTTGAAAACAGATCTTCTTGAAATTCCCCATCCCAGGATGCAGGAAAGATGTTTTGTGCTCAGACCCATGTGTGATATAGGTGCAGATACACTTCATCCGGTGTTCCATAAAACACCACGGCAATTGCTGATGGAAATTGAAAAACAAGAGAGCCAGAAGGTTATCCTTCTGGACTAGGAGGCCTACATGAAATTTTTTATTGATACAGCCAACATTGATCAGATCAAAGATGCCAGTGACATGGGCATGGTGGATGGGGTTACCACCAACCCGACCTTGATTGCCAGGGAAAAAGGGGAGTTCAAGGATATCATTGCCCAAATCTGTGAAATTGTGGACGGGCCTGTGAGCGCCGAAGTCATCAGTCTTGAATACGACGGCATGGTAACCGAAGCCAGGGAGCTTGCCCAGATAGCCGATAATATCACCGTTAAAATTCCCATGACAATTGAAGGCCTGAAAGCTGTAAAAACCCTGACTGACGAAGGGATTAAGACCAATGTGACCCTTGTTTTTTCCGCGTTGCAGGCATTGATGGCAGCCAAAGCAGGGGCAACCTATGTGTCCCCTTTTGTGGGACGCCTGGATGACCTGTCACAGGACGGCATGGACCTGGTTGAAGAGATTGTCCAGATTTATACCAATTATGATTTTGATACCCAGATCATCGTGGCCAGCGTAAGAAATCCCTTGCATGTATTGAATGCCGCATTGATCGGGGCGGATATTGCGACCATCCCCCATGGGGTGCTCAAGAAGCTTGCTGCCCATCATATGACCGATAAGGGTATTGCTGCATTTATGGCCGACTGGAATAAAAAGAATGGACAATGACTAAGACCTGGTCCCAAAAAATTAAACAAATGGTCCTGACCCCGAATTTTATGACGGTGTCCAGAATTGTCACCGTGCCTGTGATCGTGCTGCTCCTGATGCATGAATCCCGGATATGCACCTTTATGGCTGCCGCGCTATTTGCCCTGGCATCCATCACAGACTATTTTGACGGATATCTGGCAAGAACCCGGGGCCTTGAAACACGGCTGGGTAAAATTATCGACCCCCTTGCCGATAAACTGCTGGTCTCTTCCACATTGGTGATGCTGGTATCCTTAGGGTTTATGCCGGGCTGGATTGCCTGTGTGATCATCGGCAGGGAATTGGCGGTAACCGGGTTGCGGTGTGTGCTCATTGAAAATGGACAGGATGTGGCAGCCTCATGGCTTGGTAAGTATAAGGTCGGCTTTCAGATAGCCGCCATTATCCCCTTGACCCTGCATTATTCCTACCTGGGAATCAACTTCAATGCCATTGGGGTTTTTTTCCTCTATGGGGCACTCATATTCACGATCTGGTCCGGGTTTGATTATTTTATCAAGGCAAAAAAATTCCTTTTTTGAGTTATTTTTTATTGACAAAATAGCCTCACACCTATATAAATCACTTTTGTTTGCTGAGCGGGAATAACTCAGTGGTAGAGTGCGACCTTGCCAAGGTCGAAGTCGCGGGTTCAACTCCCGTTTCCCGCTCCAGTCATCAGGCGGCTTGGCCAAGTGGTAAGGCATCGGCCTGCAAAGCCGACATTCTCCAGTTCAAATCTGGAAGCCGCCTCCATTAATAAATTCAAGGGTTTCGGAAGTTTTTCCGAAACCCTTTTTTTATGGTGCTTTTTATCAAGATTTCATTATCAGAAAGAATAAAATGCAATAAAGAAAACCTGACCCCATGTAAAACTATTTCTGCTGGAAAATCATCAGTGTAAAGTCATCCCTGAGTTGATTATGTGTGGTTTTCATGCTCAATTCATAGAGGGTTTCAACCAATTGCTGGGAAGAGGCCTGGTGGAAATGGCGGATGTGATCAACAATGCCCTGAAATCCATTTGACGGTTTCGGGTCTTCGAACACGGCATCGGTAAATAAAATCAAGCGATCATCTGTTTGGAGCAAAAATTTGTTTTCAGTATATTCTGCTGCCGTGTTGTCCAGAATACCAATGGGAATTCCACTGGTGGGCGTTAACACATGGACATGACCGGCCCTTAAAACCAGGGCCGGATGATGGCCGGCATTGGTGTAAGTGATGGTGTTGGTTTTTGTGTCATAAATACCATAAAAAGCGGTTACAAATTTTCCCTGGTGCATGAAGTGTAGGCTTGTCTTGTTAACAGCTTCCATCACTTTTTGAGAGGAATGAATCCTTGAAGAAACGGTCATGAACAGATTAAGGACCATCATGGAAATGAGGCAGGCGCCTGTACCATGACCTGCGACATCTCCGATGAGAATTCCGTAACAAGTCTCATCCACCGGGAATACCGCATAAAGGTCCCCGCCCAGAATATTGGAAAATTCACATTTCATTGTCAAAGGAAGGATTTGAATGGGATGGGTGTGGGATGAAAAAATCCGGTCCTGGACGGATTTTGCATCGGCCAGATCCCATTGAAGCTGGCGGTTTACCGTTTCAAATTGTTTTGCCTTTTCGGAGGTTTTGGAAAGCTTGTCTGCCAGGATATTTGAAAACCATTGATAAAATGCCGAATGGAGTTCGTGTTCTTTGTTGCCATGGATATCCCGAAGGGTCACGGACGGTATCCGGATCAGGTCTATATCCTTGTCTGCCGTAACCGTGGCATTGGATGGGGCTCCTGTGATCACGCTCATTTCTCCGAAAACATCTCCGGCACGGCACAGGGTGTAGATATGTTCTTTGTCTATGGAAACACAGACAGACCCCTTTAAGAGAATATATACCTCCTGATTTTTTTCATTCTGGCGAAGAAGGGTTTGACCTTTCCCTAATTTCTGGAATTGGGATATCTGGGCCAATTTGTATATTTTGGGGTCAGCAATGTTTTTTAAATAACGGGATTTTTTCAGAAGACGGAAAATAAAATCCCTATTTTTAGTGGGTTCCATAGGCTTCCTTTATACATCTTGTAAGGAGAGTCTCTTGTGATTTTTTTCAACAGGTGTTTCTAAGTGTTTATATCATTTTTTTCTTGAACATGGAGGACAAATCTTTTATGTATCTACAAAACCTAGATGAAAAATATCGATTAATTCTGAAAAAAGGGGTGACAATGAAAATTCTGGTCGGGTATAAGGGCGTCAATCTGGGGGCGGATTTGTTGAAAATTGCCCTGGAACACGCAAGGGCATTTAAGGGCGAAGTGCTGATTGTTACCTCAATGGTCGGGGGCGGAAAGGACGAACAGCTAAACGTTCAAGAAGCAGAAGAAAATCTGGAAAAAGTTAAAGCTTTTTTTGACGAAAAAGAGGTCCCCTGCAAAACGCATCTACTGGTGAGGGGTCTTGAGGCGGGTGAAGATATTGTCAGTTTTGCCAGGGAAAAACAAGTTGGTGAAATCATTATCGGGGTAAAAAGCCGGTCCAAGGTGGGGAAACTGCTTTTCGGGTCCACGGCCCAGGCCGTTATACTCCAGGCGGATTGCCCGGTACTCACTGTAAGATAATTGTTCAGACATAAAATGATCTAAAAAGAGGGGGCAGGAAAGTTTATCCGGCCCCCTTTGATGGTTTTGTTTATATCCGAAACAATGGGATAGGCAACCCCTTGGATTTTTACGTGTAGCGCCATGCCCGTTAGGAGAACCTGGAATCATCAATATCCGGGTTGAGATTTCATGTGGTTGTGATAAAAGAAAAGAAAACGATTCAGGCGATTGAAACCAGTAACCCCTCAGGTGAATCCGATTGATATGGAAATTATAAGAAAGTTTAAAGCACTGTCAGACCCTACGCGGCTTCGGTTATTGAATATTCTCAATCATTATGAATTGAATGTGAACGAGATTGTATCTGTGGTTGACATGATTCAGTCAGGGATCTCCCGCCATTTGAAGATTCTTCTGGAATCGGGTTTGCTGGTATCCCGCAAAGATGGCAGTTTTATTTATTATTCAGCTGAGAAGACCCTGGAAACCCATTCATTGATTGACCTGGCCTGTGCCTGTATTGAAAAAGAAACAATCTGTGCCATGGACCTTCAAAAGGCCAAACAAAGTATTACCATCCGAAAAAACAGAACCAAGCGGTTCTTTAAAACCGTTGCCCCCCAATGGGATCGGTTGAAAAAAGAAGTGTTGGGAGAGTTTGAGTTAAATTTACTTTTAAAGCAAAAGGTAATGGCAGGGGAGAGGGTGGCCGATTTGGGGTGCGGTACCGGGGAAATGCTGGGCACCCTGTACCCGGAAAAGAAAAAAATTTTGATCGGCGTGGACTCTTCTCCTGAAATGCTGGAGCAGGCCCGATTGAAATTGCCAAATCCCGGTGCCATTGACCTGCGTCTGGGAGAGCTTGAAAATTTACCCATGAAAGATATGGAGGTTGATACTGTGATCATGAGTATGGTGCTTTACCATATTTTTGAACCTGAAAAATCAATACACGAAGTCTTTCGGGTGCTCAAGCCAGGGGGAATCTTTTTACTGGCAGATTTCCAAAGGCATGACCAGGAAAATATCAAGAAAATTATCGGCGGATCATGGCTTGGCTTTGAAAAAGCCCAAATCCTGTCCTGGTTGTCTTCCTGCGGTTTTTCTCTCAAATCCTTTGACCGGTACGGGGTTGAAAAAAATCTGTGCATTAATCTCTATGTTGCGGAAAAATAAAGGAGCTCCTATGATCGTTCCACTAGTACTTGCCGGCGGGTCGGGCACGCGTCTTTGGCCTTTATCCAGGGAGTTGTACCCCAAACAATTAATTGATATCTACAATGAAAACACCCTGTTGCAAAATACCCTTTTGCGGCTTAGGGGTATGGATGACCTGGCAGCCCCGGTTGTGGTCTGCAATGAGGTCCATCGGTTTATGACCGCCGAACAATTACAACAGATCGGGATTGAACCCCATTGCATTATTTTAGAACCCGTGGGAAGAAATACCGCCCCTGCCATCGCCCTGGCTGCTGTGAAGCTGCTTGAAAAAGGGGATGATCCGGTCATGCTGGTCTTGCCGGCAGATCACGTGATTGAAGATATTGGCCTTTTCCATGAAAAAATATCCCAGGGAAATGATTTGGCGGCAGATGGATTTTTAATCACCTTTGGGATTGTCCCGTCTTCACCTGAAACCGGGTATGGATATATTAAAAAAGGCTTGAAAATCAATGGCCCTTCCCAGGCCTGTGAAATCGAGTGCTTTGTTGAAAAACCAGACGAAAAACATGCCCGCCAGTATCTGGATTCAGGCGCATATTGCTGGAATTCCGGGATGTTCATGTTCAAGGCATCTGTCATCATCAGAGAACTGGAAAAATTTGCGCCCGAGACATTGGCCTGCTGCCAGCAGGCCATTGCATCGGGAATACAGGATCTTGATTTTCTGCGGGTTGACAAGGATAGTTTTGGTCGGGCGACATCTGATTCCATTGACTATGCGGTTATGGAAAAAACCGCTAAAGGGGTTATGATTTCCCTGGATGCCGGCTGGAATGATCTGGGGTCCTTTGATGCCCTGTGGCAGACAGGTGGTAAGGATGGACACCGCAATGTGCTCAAGGGAGATGTTTTAACCCAGGATGTCACGGATTCCTATATCCATGCAGAAAGTCGCCTTGTGGCTGCGGTGGGCCTTGAAAAATTTGTCATTGTTGAAACAAGCGATGCCATCCTGGTCTCTCCCCGGGACCGGGTCCAGGATGTTAAAAAAATTGTTCTCCAACTCAAAGCAAAGAAAAGAGAAGAATCCGTTACCCATAGAATGGTTTACCGTCCCTGGGGAAATTATGAAACCATTGATTGCTCCCTTCGGTATCAGGTGAAGCGCATCACGGTCAAACCGGGTGCCAAACTTTCTTTGCAAAAACACTACCATCGTGCGGAACACTGGACGGTGGTATCCGGTACCGGACTTGTAACCAAGGGCGACAGAGAAATTTTGCTCCAGGAAAATGAATCCACCTATATCCCCCTTGGTACGGTGCACCGGCTGGAAAATCCGGGAACCATTCCCCTGGAATTGATTGAGGTGCAGTCCGGCTCCTACCTGGGAGAAGACGACATTGTGCGGCTTGATGATGTGTATGGCAGGAAAAAAAAGTAGGTCCCGGGTTTAGGTCAGATCCGTATAATCTCCCCGGGTGAGTTTGATCTGTTCCACCTGAACCATTGCGGTCAACTGGGTGATGATCTGTTTGAGGCGATCATCGGTTTTTGGGGACTGGTCAAGTTCCTGATTTAGCCGGTGTGTTTGTTCGGCCAGGCTTTCAAGGAGCTTGTGGGCTTGTTTTAATGTTTTTTGCGGGTTGGAAAGCAGGGTGGCATAGGTTTCCAGAAGGTCCAGGGAGATATTGGTTTTTTCGGCAAGGGCGGCGCCATTTTCCTGAAGGTGGACAAGGGCGGATGCATATACACTTTCCAATTCAGGTAACCCCTTGGAAACAGAAGATGAACCGGAACTTCCAGGGGAGGGGGTAAGGTGTTCTGAAAGAATTTTTCCAAAAGCCTCTCTTTGCCCGCCGATTTTTTTCTCTTGGGGATAAGGGGAGGTGTTCCCGGGGAGTGGATGAACTTTTTCAGGTTTTCCTGGGATTTCTTTCATAAATCGATTCTCACAGAATAAAAGTATTGCAAATCAACCAAAAATATTTAAGATTACGCAGTAACCGAATATATACGGGTACAGGAATTGGAATGTCAAGATTAAATACGGAGCGGGTGTATGAGTGATGAACTTTCGGAAAGCGTGAAGGGCAAGTTTCTTTTGGCAATGCCGGGACTTCCGGATCCCAATTTTTCCCAGACACTTACCTGTATGTGTGAACACAATGATTCCGGTGCACTGGGATTTATTGTCAACAAAGTTCATCCCCTGCTCACGGGCAGGGAATTGTTCGAAGACCTGAAAATCGACTGCAATGCCAGTGTGGACACGCTGCATATCTACCTTGGAGGACCTGTGCAGCCAAGCGGTGTGTTTGTGCTCCATGGTCCTCCTTTTGACTGGAATGAAAGTCTCAGGGTGACAGACTGGCTTTACCTGAGCAATTCCAGGGATATCCTGGAAGCCATTGCTGTTGATGAAGGGCCGGAGGATTTTATGATTCTGCTCGGATGTGCCGGTTGGGGACCCTTGCAACTGGACAATGAACTCCATGACAGTGCCTGGCTTACCTGTGATTTGTCACCGGACCTCTTGTTTTCAACCAACCCGGCCGTTAAATACGAAAAAGCCATGATGCTGATTTATTGACCTTCCATATTGCTGCCAGACTATGACAACACACACACAGAGGATAGAGACCTTAGAGACCATTGTCGCTCAGACCCTGTCAGTCATCGAGATGATGGAACAGATCCCCCACATGGGCGATGCCGCATTGACAGCCTATAAAAACGGCTGTCTTAAAATTCCCGGCCAGATCCAGTCCGGCCTGATCAAGATTGCGGTTGTGGGGGTGATCAAATCCGGGAAAAGTACCTTTATTAATTCTTTGGTCAAAAAAGAACTGGTAAAAAGAGGGGCAGGGGTCATCACCGCCATTACCACCCGGATCCGAAAAGGGAAAAAAAACGAAGCAATTCTCCAGCTGAGGTCCTGGGATGAAATTAACCATCTTATCCGGGCCACCCTGGATCTGTTTCCCGACAACGGCCAGGGGGCGGGTCTGGGCGACCAATTCGATCTGAGGCGAAAAAAAGACCGGGACTACCTGGGTCAGGTCTATGACAGGCTTGTAAAGGAATTTCCGGTCACAAGTTCCGGCATCCGGCCCGAAGCCCTTTTGATCCGCAATGCCCTTGGGGGATATGAAGCATGTAAGGATATTGTCGGTGCCGACCAGGGGACCCTTGTCTTTTCATCCAAAGCCTTTGAAAACCATAAGACATTTACATCCGACCCTGCCAGGGCCTTTTATGTGAAGGATGTCTGTCTGAATCTGTTCGGCAAGCTGATTGATTCGAATATTGAGCTGGCAGATTGCCAGGGGGCTGACTCGACGGATCCCGCCCAATTGAATCAGATTGTTAACTATATTGAATCGGCCAACCTCATCGTATATTGCATCAGTTCCAGAATCGGCCTCAGGCAGTCGGATATGGCGTTTTTAAAAATCATACAACGGCTGGGGCTGCTTGAAAACATCGTATTCATAAACAATTGTGATCTGACCGAACATGAGAACCTTGCCGATCTTGTGCAGATTGAATCGAAAATACGCCAGGAGCTGGTTTTTTTGACGCCTGACCCCAGGATATATTCTTTTTCAGCCTTATATAACCTGTTTTCGGCCATGGGATCGCGCTTGTCCCCAAAGGACGGCATCCGGTTTAACTTATGGCAGGAAGATGAGCAAATGGTCGGGTATTGCAATGACAGCCACCAGGCTTTCCAGCAGATGCTGGATCATCTGCTGGAAAAAAAACATTATGACCTGCTGTTGTCCAATCATTTGGAACGAATACGGATAATGGCGGACGGACTGGGTAAAAAAACACAATTGTTTACCCAGGTCCTTTGTTCGGAAATGGATGGAGAAAAAAAGACAAAAATCCAGCTGGGGGAACTCCAGGAAAACGCCTCCCGTCTTAAATCCATTGTGGACAATTCAATTGAAGGGGCCGTGTCCGGTCTGACAAAAGAGATACAATCGAACCTGATAAAAGCATTTGCCGGGGATTCAATCAACATCGGCAAACAGGTGCGCAAATTTGTACACCAGACTGCCATTGATCCCAGACCCTATCGATCCCAGCTGAAAGAGGCTGGTTTCCGACAGATCCTGTACCTGATGTTCCAGGATTTTAAACGAAAGCTGGACTTGTTTGCCCTGGAACAGATTCTCCCTGAAGTAAAGAAACTGATCGAAATCCAGGAAAACCGAATCCATGGTTATTTCCAATCTCTGCTCACCTCATATCAGATTGATTTTTTAAAGCTGGGGGGGCATCTTGGATCAGAACCCCATTTTTTTTCCGAACAATTGGGAAAAAAAGATTCCAGGGCCATGGCGGCTGTTGATATCCCGGCAATTAAAAAAATTTTGGGCCTGAAATTGCCCGAAGTCCTGTTTACGGCAAGATATACCACCAAAATGAGGGCCAATGCCCTAACGGGTCTTGGATTCCAATCGGCCATCGCACTTATTTCCTCCCTGCTGGACAAACACACCCGTTTTTCATTTACTCCTGGATTTAACAGGGCGGCTGCACTCATCAAAAAACAAACCCTTGTGTCCATTCAAAGTCAGACAGACCTGTACCACGAGCGTGTGAACACGTTGTATTTTATGCCCCTGATAGATGCGGTCACCCGGGATTTTAAGGACAAAATTTACCAGCGATTTGCCTTGTATGACGCTTTTAATGCAGATATGGAACATCTCTTTTCTTTAAACCAGAAAGAAAAACAGTCCCAGAAAGATAAGGTTCAAATAATTCAGGAAAAGATTCATAAAATTATCAATGACTTGAATGAGTTTTCACTGGATTATCCGTCTTAAAGTCTTAAAAAACTATTGAATTTTCATCCAGGTATGATATGAGGAGCCTATTGTTTTTTCATGGACAGGTTTCTTTCGGCGCATGGCTTTTAAGGTTCACCTTTTTCGAGAATGCAGATGAAACGATTTGGTTCCACACATACAGACGGCAAAAAAATGGATGAGACCCAGCTTTTTCTCATGAAACTCCATTTATTGATTGTGATGGTAAAAGCCAAACTCAAAGGGTATCCCACAGGCGATTTCAGAAAAGAAGCAGTACTGGAAAACACTGCCGGTCTTTTTAAGACCCTTCCCCATCTAAATATCGGTTTTCTCGGATCCAATATCTCTTCCCATCTTTTCAAGGAACGGGTTAAGTTATTAAGTGTTATGGCCATTGCCATTATCAGTAACGACTATCCGTTGGGAATTCACCGCCGGGAAGCCGTTCTTGATAATATGGAAATCATTATTGAAACCGTATTCCCCAGACAAAAGATATCCTTGTTCCATGAAGTATTGATGGCAGCTTGATGCCGACACCCCTGCGGAGGAAACCCCATTATTGAGAACGTTAAAATACTGGTGGTGGATGATGATCCCGGAATCCGTGACCTGATGGTAAACGCATTGACCTATTGCGTGAACCGGCAAGTATTGGCCTTTGAAAACGGCCTGTCTGCATGGCAATACCTGGAGGAGGGGGGAGAGGCAGATGTTGTGATCTGCGATGTTGACATGCCGGATATGAACGGGTTTGAACTTCTGGCAAATGTAAAACAAGTGCATCCTGGAAAAATTTTCATTATCATGTCCGGTGTGGCTGCCAACGAAAAAAAAGCCGAGACTGCCGGTGCCGATGCGTTCCTGGGAAAACCCTTTTCCATAAATGATCTGTTCGACATTGTGCAATGCTATGTTGTTGATGGATAGCTTTTTATTGTTTTTTGATGGCCGAGGGGACCTTGTCCGATAGCTGTGACGGTTTAAAGGGCAAGTGTTTAAATATTTTTTCTTCAAGATCCAGCGTGTTCTCCCACATGGTCTGAATCCGGGTCATAAATTCAGGCTTTGTGCCATAGCGGACCTGAATATATTCCAGCCGTCTTTCCAGGGAAACCACCTGGTCATGCAATACGCGTTTGTCTGCATAATTGACAATTTCCTGTTCTGAAATCTTCGGACCGCCCGGGCAGATATCAAGAATGACATGCTGGCGGATGATATCTCCTATCTCGGGATATCCCATGCTTTTGAGAAGAAGTCCGCCGGTTGCAGAATGCACCTCTCCTGTGCTGAAACTTCTTGTTTTTGTGATATCGTGGAGAAGGGCTGCGCAAATGACACGGTCAATATGGATATGGGGGAAGTTTTCTTCCAGGTGTCGGCAAAGACACAAGGCCACATTGCTGACCATAATCGAATGGTCAATGATGTGGTCCATCATATCCATCTGGCGGATAAGCTTGAAACATTCCTCTCTAGTCGGTATATTCATGCAATCGGCAGTATATCCTGTATTAAACATAAAAAATTGTATTGAAGTTATACCCTTTACTGGTATTATTAAAAAGTAATTTTTACAAATTTTCAGGATTTTTATATGTTAAAAAAAATAATCTCCGGCGGTCAGACCGGAGCAGACCATGGTGCCCTTGATCTTGCCATAAAACTAAACGTTTCCCACGGCGGCTGGATTCCCAAGGGCAGAAAGACCGAGTCCGGTCCATTGCCCTTAAAATACAAGCTTAAGGAATTGGATACCCCGGACTATCAAACCCGGACAAAACACAACGTTCTTGATTCCCACGGCACGGTCATCCTGTCAAGGGGGCCGCTTACCGGCGGGTCTTTGTTGACCCAATCCTTTGCAAAGGTGTCCGGCAGACCCAACTGCCATATTGATCTTCTCAATAATGATGCGTTTGAGGCCGCCATTATCCTCCAGTCTTTTGTCCTGGAAAACCAGATTGAAATATTAAATGTGGCAGGCCCCCGGGCCAGCCATGACCCGGAAATTTATTCGGATGTCCGATCCATACTGGAAGCCGTGTTTTACCTGATGTTCCTTGACTCAAAAGACGAGGAAAAAATAAGGGCTTTGGTGCCCGAAGGGACCATAGAAGAGGATTTTCCGGAAACAAAAGACCAGGCCATTTCTTTGATTGAATCAGAATTGCCCCTTAAAACAAAAATATTTATTGCCAAGCTGGAGGATACAAGGGTTCAATGCCTGTATTTTGGATGGCTGGATTATCTAAAAAGACGGCTCGGTTTCGATTCAGGAAACCAGGCGCTTTTCTCCCGGCTTCGCAAGGAGAGAGACCCCTTGCTGTTTACCATTGAAGACGGGGTGATGGAGATTGTCAAATCATTGAAACAAAGGTTTAAAAAAAATTACACGCTCCGGATTGTAAAATGATTCCCATTCGAGACAACCAGCCCACAAGCAGTTTTCCCGTTGCCACCTATGCACTGATGGGAACAAACCTTGTGGTGTTTTTGTTCCAGCTTCAATGGGGTCTGGACAATGAGGCGGTTTTTTATCTGTATGGATTGGTGCCGGGAAAATACACTGTATGGGATTTGTCCCGGCATTTTTCCCTGTTAAACCAGATTTTTTCCTTGTTTACCTACATGTTTTTCCATGGGGGTGTCTGGCATTTTTTGGGGAATATGTGGTTTTTATATATTTTTGGGGACAATATCGAAGCCCATTTCGGATCTGTCCGGTTTATTGGGTTTTACATTCTCTGCGGCCTGATTTCCGGCGGGTTTCATTTTTTGTTAAATCCAGTATCCCTTGTTCCGACCATTGGGGCAAGCGGGGCGATTGCCGGGGTTATGGGCGCCTATTTTCTGCTCTACCCCGGCGCCAAAATTCTCACCTTGATTCCCATTATTATTATTCCCTGGCTCATTGAGATCCCAGCCTTTATTTTTCTGGGGTTCTGGTTTTTGATGCAGTTTTTAAATGCCACAGGCTCGGGATCAGGGTCCGGCATTGCATGGTGGGCACATATTGGCGGGTTTGTTGCCGGGGTTGTACTGGTGAAGCTAAACAATCGGTTGCCGGAAACAGGGGTTCGTGAACGACTCAATCGATTGACCCAAAAAAAGCATACGCCCAGGCTCCAGGTGATTATGACCCAATCCCAGGACCACGGTCCTGATCTTTATGGCCAGATGGAAGTCTCTTCCCTGGAAGCATTGACGGGAACCAAAAAACTGGTCAGTATTCCCTGGGGCTTTTATAAACCTTTGTATCGGGTGAATGTTCCTCCGGGGGTTAAAAAAGGTACTCGCTTGCGACTGGCCGGAATGGGAAAAACGATTCCCAACCACGAAAAGGGGGATCTGTTTTTAACGATTCAGATTAAAAATGCGATTTAAAATTTCTGTTAAATATTTGTTTTTCCTGGTTCTGGGCCTGGTTATCCTGTCCCAGGCATTGTTTTTTTCCTTGCCCATGGTGGTTGAAACCATTGTGAAAAGGCAGTTGCCTAAGGATTTGCCCCAGGGCCTGACCCCCTCCGATCTGGGGTTCAAGATAGAGAAGATCGGTTTGGGTCATGCCCTTGTGACCCATATTCATCTGGGCCAGGAAATGTCTGCAGACCTTGTGGCGTTTGAATATCGTATCAGGGATTTTGCGCGGTTTCAGTTTGACCGGGTGACAATTTCCGGACTGACCCTCCATGCCCGGCTTGATGCCGAGAACCAATTGCTGTTTAACGGAAAACCCTTTCCGATCAAGGCAAAAGAGGCCCCCAAAGACGCCGGGGATTCCAATCTGTCCTTTCTGGCACCCTTTGCCACTCTTCTACCACACCAGGTGGTGATAAAGGACGCCGTTTTGTCTGTTTCCACTCCAGACCGGAAAATTTCGCTTCCCTTTGGGGGGACGGCCTCCCTGGATGCCCAACAGAAAAATTTAGTGTTGGACGCCCGGTTTCATCCCTTTGGGCAAACGGTTAACACACAGGTTTCCGGAGATTTGAGTTCAGGTATCCAGTCGGTAAAGCTTACGGCCAGGTCCTTTCGTCCCGAATTTTTATCCGGTCTTCTGCCAGGGCAAACCCGGATACTCTTTTCCGGTCCCATGGATATTGATCTTTTAAAACGTCCAGACACAGACTGGCAATTGTCCATATCCCAATTGGAGCTGGATGCACCAAACTTTTTGGATGTGAAAATTCGTGATTTCAAGGCCTCTGTGGGGACAAAAGGAAAAGAAACAGACCTGCTGACGGCCATGGGCCAATTTGATATATCGGGTTCTTCTGTTCCGGAAACAGGTCTTGCCTTTGGGTTTAAACTGGGCCGGGAACAAGGAATGCCGCCTTCTTTTGAACTGACAGTCAACAACAGGCAGGACAATTCAATCGCCCTTGCCGCAGGTCCCGTAAAAATGGATTTGGGCCAGCCCAGGGTTTTATTCTCATTAAAAGGAGACCCGGCCCGCCAGACAGGTCATTTTCTTTTTGATTGCAGCAATTTTGAGGCAACCCGTGGCGGGGAGCGGATGACCATTGAAAATATTCTGGTAAAAACAGGGATTCAAGGGGATTTCACAGATACAGGAGACGGCCTTTCCTTTGATATTCAATCACAGTTGTCCGGCATGGCAGCCACATCAGACCTGGGCCAGGCACTATTTAAAACCGCAAGTTTGACAGGCAAGGCTCAGGTCACAAAATCATGGGATCCTCTGGTTCATCTGGATGCCCGTATACAAAATGGAAAGATCCTCTCTCCAAAATTCAAGGTGACAGCTTCGGGCATCAAGGCAAAGTTCCCCTTTGTTTTTCCCTTTAAAAACAAAGATCAATCCGGTAGTTTTTTTGTTGATAAAATTGTTTATGACACACGGATTACGGCAGGTCTCAAGGGAAAGATTGTACAGGAGGATGTTTCGGCAGTTTCGATTTCGGGATTGGGAACCCTTGCACAATTGGACGGGTTTCATCTTTTGTTTGACGGAATTGCAAAATGGGGGGCAGATCCCCATACCCGAATTGCGTTTAGGACAGACCCCTTTGTGCTCATCCCTGCCGGAATGAAAAAATTTTTGCCGCAATTATCATTGTCAGCCGATTCTGCACTGCCGTTTTCATCAAAGGGTGGCGTTGAATACACAAACAATGCTTTCAAGACGTGGGCACAGGTTTCCATTGACAAGGGGAATATTTCAATTCCAAATATGAACCTGACCTTGAACAATATTGCCGGTGTTGTTGAATTTAATGATCTTTTGGTGCCCGAATCCTTACCCGGCCAGGTACTGACCATTGACAGGATCACTTCCGGCCAGTTTGAATTTACGAAAGCCGCGGCCCGGTTCAGCATCGAAGACGGGAAATCCATCAACATTGAAAATATGCACTTTAACTGGTGCAACGGGCTTGTCTCAACAGAATCAATCCGGCTGCCGGCCAAAAACAATATCCTGTCATTGACCCTCTATTGTGATAGACTTGAACTGGCAGCCTTGTTAAAACAGATGGGGGCCTTCCATGCAGAGGGGGAAGGCGCTTTAAACGGACGGATACCCGTGGTCTATTCCGATGGCAATATTTCCTTTGATAAGGGATTTTTATTTTCCACACCCGGGAAAGGCGGGAGGGTAGTTATTGAGAACACACAAAATCTGATTGCCGGCATTCCCATGGATACCCCGGAATTTGCCCAATTGGATCTGGCAAGGGAGGCCTTAAAAGATTTTGACTACACCTGGGCAAAATTGGAATTGAACACCCAAAATGACACCTTGTACATGAACATGGAGCTGGATGGAAAACCGGCCCGGCTTCTGCCCTTTGCCTATCAAAAGGAAATCGGTTCCTTTGTCCGGGTGGATGCCGCAAGTCCCGGATCACGGTTCCAGGGAATTAAACTTAATGTAAATTTAAAACTTCCCTTTAATCAGGTCCTAAAATTTGGTAATAATATAAAGAAGATGTTTAATTAAACAAATTAGACAAAACATAAGGAGAGGGTATGGCGCGACAATTGAGTTTCATAACAATGTTCCTTGTTCTGTTGGTCCTTTCAGGGTGCCAATCCAGCCATCAGGTTGAGGTTAAGCCTGTGGAAATTAAGCCCATTCATATCACCATTGATGTGAACGTAAAAGTGGACCGGGCCCTGGATAACTTTTTTAACGATATTGATGCAGCTGAAGATAAAATAAAAAAAGACTAGGAGGAAAAATGAAAAATAAAATCACACGCTCTGCAATGATACTGGTTTTTCTCAGTTTGGTGGTGTTTGTTGCCACATCCGGGGCCGAAGGCATTAAAGAACGCATGAAACAGCGTCTGCCTGCCATTGTTGAGCTCAAAGCCCAGGGTCTTGTGGGGGAAGATAACCAGGGTTATCTTGCCTTTGTCACAGGCCAGAAGAGTCAGGAAGAGATTGTGGCCAGTGAAAATGCTGACAGAAAAGCCGTCTATGCCCAGATAGCCCAACAGCAGTCCACTACCATGGATTTGGTGGAAAAACGCCGGGCAATAACCCTTGCCGAGCGGGCAATTCCAGGAGAATACATCCAGAAGGCTGACGGATCATGGATGAAAAAATAGGCCAAATAAAATAAACAGCACCAGATTCCATATTGACAGAACAACAATAACAGGATAGATAAAACCAAATAATTCGGACTGAAGTCCGACAGGGTGTCAAACCAAAGAAAAATACACTGCCGATGACTTACCTCCGGGTGACCATTGGAACAATACCTAGATTAATAAAACCACGAAGGTTAACACGGACGTTTTTGTCCTAACCTTTGTGGTTTTTTTATTTTTAAGGAGAAAAAAATGAAATTTCTAAAAATGAGATCCAAGATTGCGAAAATAACACTAGTGACCCTGGCCCTGGCCTTCGTTTTTGCCGAAAATAGCCTGGCCCATTACGGGATGGTGATTCCCTCGGACAATATGATTATGCAGAACGAGAAACGGGAGATAAAATTGGACCTTTCCTTTTCCCATCCCTTTGAAACCATTGGCATTGAATTGGTCAAGCCCAAGGCTTTTTTTGTGGTCATGAATGGAAAGAACCAGGACCTGATCGAAACCCTTACGCCTTTAACCATCATGGACAAACCGGCCTGGACCCTGAGCTTTCCGGTTAAAAGACCGGGGGCCCATGTTTTTGTCATGGAACCCGAAGCCTATTGGGAACCTGCTGAAGATTGTTTTATCATTCACACGACCAAAACCATTGTGGCCGCCTTTGGCGATGACAGCGGTTGGGATGAAGAACTGGGGTTAAAGACCGAGATTCTTCCGTTGACCAGACCCTTTGGCCTCTATGCCGGGAATCTGTTCCAGGGGATCGTCAAGCTGGATGGCAAGCCCGTTCCCCATGCCGAGGTAGAGATAGAATTTTATAATCAAAACAAAACAGCTGTGGCCCCTACAGATTATATGATTACCCAGACCATCAAGGCCGATCAAAATGGTGTTTTTTCTTATTGTGCGCCTGTTTCCGGCTGGTGGGGCTTTGCCGCCCTTTCCACATCGGACAAAAAAATGATGCACAATGGGGAAAAAAAGGATATAGAGCTCGGAGCAGTTCTTTGGGTAAAGTTTGAAAACTGGCAGGAAAAGAAATAAATTATGCATATTTCCGAAGGCATTTTATCCGGTCAGGTACTGGCAGCCGGTGCTGCCATTACCATTGTCGGCACAGCCATGGGCTTGAAAAAAATCGATTATGACCAAATGGTTCATGTGGCCATTCTGGCGTCGGCTTTTTTTGTGGCATCCTTGATCCATGTGAATATCGGGCCTGTGAGTGTGCATTTGATCTTAAACGGAGTGGTGGGACTGCTGCTGGGGATGGCCGCTTTTCCGGCAATTGTGACAGCCCTGGTTTTGCAATCCTTGTTCTTTCAATACGGCGGGTTAACCGCCCTGGGGGCCAATGCCGTGGTTATGGCGGTTCCTGCGGTGTTGGTTCACTTTTTGTTTTTGCCGTTATTGGGCAAATCACCACGCCTGACCTTTGTCGGTGGATTTTTGGCAGGATTTGTCTCAATAGGATTGTCTTCATTGCTCATGGCACTCGCCCTGTGGTTTACCAATGAAGATTTTTTAAAAACCTGTATTGCCATCATCTCTGCCCATGTGCCGGTAATGGTAATTGAGGGGATCATAACCGGGTTTTGTGTCTCTTTTCTTTTGAAAGTATACCCGGAAATTATACCGCTCAGAAAATCAAGGTAACGCAAATGAAAAAAATTATTATCCTCATTGCCCTGGTCTTTTTCATGCCCGCCACAGCTGCCCTGGCCCACAAGGTCATTGTTTTTGCCTGGGTGGAACAAGGGCAGATCCATGTGGAAGGCAGTTTCGGGTCCGACCGGCCGGCCAAAAATTGTACCATCACTGTGAAGACGCCCGAGGGAATTCTTGTTCACCAGGGTATCACCGACACCCAGGGTCTGTATTCCTTTGCACTTCCCGAGGGCCTGGATTCCGACCTGATCCTGGAACTGAATGCCGGAACCGGCCATTCGGGCCAGTGGACCCTTCCCAAAGATGAACTTTCCCTGGAATCCAGTCCTGAAAATTTAAAGAACAAGATGGCTCAAAAACAATCCCTTGAAAAAAGTCCCTCCCTGGTAAGGATAGCAGCCGGCATTGCCGTAATATTTATACTGGCATTTTTGGTGTCTTTTGTGAAAAAAAGAAAAAAAGGCCGGCATAATGCTTGAGAATACCCTTGGCGACGGCAGCTCCCTTATTCATGGCCTGGACCCGAAAATCCGGATTCTGGCAGCCGTTTTTATATCTGTTGCCGTGGCATTGTGTGACAATCTTGTTGTTGCAGCCGGGTATCTGGCGCTTGCTTGTGTGTTGATTCTTGTTGCACAATTGCCACCAAAGGAGGTTTTCAAAAGGCTGAACCCTTTGTTCTGGTTTCTTTTGATGATCTGGATTTTTCTTCCGCTGACCTTTGGCGGGACACTTGTTTTTGAGTATAAATTTTTGGCTGTTTCCTATCCTGGCATCCTGCTCAGCGCCAAGATCACCCTTAAATCCACTGCCATTTTATTGGTGTTTTCAGCATTGCTGGCCACCATGCCGATTGCAGCGCTTGGATCCGGCCTTCACCAGCTGAAGGTACCGGACAAGCTGGTTTTTTTGCTGCTCATGACCTATCGCTATATTGCCGTGATCCAGGAAGAATATATACGATTGCTGCGGGCGGCAAATCTCAGGGGGTTTACACCCAAAACCAATCTCCATTCCTATAGGACCTATGCATTTCTTGCGGGTATGCTTTTTGTCAGGGCCTCCTTGAGGGCCAAACGGGTTTATCAGGCCATGCGCTGCCGCGGGTTTAACCAAAGGTTCCATAGCCTTGACGTCTACCCGCCCACTGCGCTAAACTATGTATTTTTAAGTGTAATGATACTGGCAGGCACAGGGCTTGTCGCAATTGAACTAACCTTAAGTTGAATTCCTGGACACAAATGATGCCTGAGACGCCCGAAAACAGACCCAGCATTATCCGGCTTGAAAATATTTCATTTTCATACCCCGGATCCAACAATAAGGTATTGGATGGCCTCAACCTTGATATAAAGGCAAAAGACCGGATCGGGATGATGGCACCCAACGGCAGCGGCAAAACGACGCTGCTGCATACCATTATGGGGCTTTGTAAACCCGAACATGGGGTTATTGAGGTGTTGGGGAGCCCCATGGAAACCCAAAGGGATTTTACCCGTATCCGAACCAAGGTAGGGCTTTTGTTTCAGGATTCGGATGATCAGCTTTTTGCCCCACGGTTCTGGACGATGTTGCGTTTGGACCGCTGAACCTGGGATATTCACGCCAGCAGGCCATTGATGCCTCCAGAAAAATTCTTAAAGATCTTGGTATTGAGGAGTTTGAACAGAGTGTGACCCATCGGTTGAGCGGAGGGCAAAAACGGTTGGTGGCCCTGGCGGCCGTTCTGGCCATGTCCCCTGCGATTCTGCTGCTGGACGAACCCACGGCAGGCCTGGATGCAGCGGTTAAACAAAAACTGGTTTACATTTTAAATCATCTGGATATTACGTATTTTGTGATTTCCCACGAGTTTGATTTTCTCAATGCTGTGACGGACAAGGTTTTTTCCATGGAAAACGGTAGAATCTTAACAGACGATGAAATCCATATCCATCGCCATGAACACATCCATAAACATGGGAAACATCCCCACGTTCATAAATAGACCCGCTAAATTATAGCTTGTTTAAAAGGAAAGCGTCCCTGGGGGGAAAAGCCGGGGACTAGACGTCTGTCATGAGTTTGTTCAGCTCTTTTTGGATGCAGAAGTAAATGTCTTCATCGCTGCCATAGACATCAACAACATCTTTGTGATCCAGCAATTTTTCCACGATAAAAGCCGTCAGATAAAGACTTGCGATGTTGGGATTGGAGATAAGGGTTCGAAAGGGTGCCACCATATAATCAACATCAAAATCTTCTGACTTGCACAAATTATCCAGGCAGCGGACAATCTGGTTCTGGACACTTGATTTGCTGACGGTTTCAACCAGTCCGGATTCAATGAGCTTCATGGATACTTTGTTGCTGAACACATCAATGTTATCCCGGATAATGCTGATGGTTTTGATTCTTTCCCGTTCTTTTGAGGATTCGATTTTAGAAAGAAGCTTGGCTTCTCTGTTTCCGGTATAAAATATTTTGGCCATTGATGTATCCTTAAAGTAAACAAAAAAATATTAAATGCTAAGCAGATATTATAGTACGAAATCAGGTGTGTTTTCAAGTTAAAAATCTAAAAATCCTGGATAATTATTTGTACGGCAGCAGGTTTAAATTTATTGATTTTTAGCTTAAACGCAATCTTAATATAGTATTCAGGCGGATTCTTTGTGTTGCTGCAATTAAAATGAAAGGCTTCGACGCAATAACCGGATGGCGTGTCGGCGTTTTGCAATATCATTTTCCTGTGAAGATTGCCAATGATATGGGAAGAGATCACCTTAAGATTTTGGCAGACAAAAACAGGTTCCGGGTTGGCTGTGCCAAAGGGTCGCAATTGGTCAATTTGTCTGGCAAGATCAATGGTGATGTCTTGAATATCCAGCCGGGCATCAATGGTAAGGGTTTTTGAAAAATCTTCTTCAATATAGTGGGTTTTCAGGTGGGCGGCAATTCCGGATCTCAGCAAGTCAATGTTTTCTTTTTTCAGGGCAAGGCCTGCCGCCATGGTATGGCCGCCAAAGCGCTCAAGCAAATGGGAATTTTCAGCCAGGGCCTGGTGAATATTGATATTGTTGATGCTTCTGCAGGACCCGATTGCCAAGGGGTCTGAATGGGACAGCAGGACAACCGGGCAGACATATTTTCTGGCGAGTCTGGATGCGGCTATGCCCAGAACAGAAGGATTCCATCGGCCATCACACAATACCAGCAAATGATGGTCCAGAAGAGACGGATCCCGGAAAATGCGGTGTTCGATGTCCAGGACAATTTCTTTTTCTATCTGCTGGCGTTTCAGGTTGAGTTCATCCAGGAGGCCGGCTGTTGTCTGGGCATCATGGAGAGTGGCTGCCGTTAAATGGCTTACACAGATTCTGGCATGGGCAATCCGTCCTGCTGCATTTATCCTGGGAACCAGTTTATAGGAAATATCATCGGAATCCAGCTGCTTTACGTCAAGTCTGCAGGTGTTGGCCAGGGAGACAAGCCCGGGCCGCCTGCCGGCTTGCATCTGTTTTAATCCGGCCAGGCACAGCACCCGATTGTCATCGATTAAAGGCACCATGTCGCCTATTGTTCCAATGGCAAACAGATCCAGGTATCCCAGAAGACTGGGCTCATCGATCTCTTGCCATACCCCTTGGTCTCTGAAATATTTTCTCAGGGCCATGACCAGATAAAAGGCCACCCCCACACCGGCAAGATATTCAAGTCCTGAAGGACAATCCTTTCTTTTGGGATTGACGATTGCCAGGGCAGGGGGTAAAACGTCTCCCGGTTCATGGTGGTCGGTGATGATAACATCAATGTCTTCAAGCAGGGCCGCTTTTACGGCATCAATTGAGCCGACGCCGCAATCCACTGTTATGATCAGGTCAACTGCCAATTGAACGGCCAGGTCAATATGGGGCAAATTAAGGCTGTATCCCTCCTTTATCCGATGGGGGATATACCAGGTTACATCGGCATCCGCATGGGTGAGAAACTCATGCAAAAGGGAGGTAGCGGTCACCCCGTCAGCATCAAAATCCCCGAAAATCAGGATTTTTTCTTTGTTGACCACAGCGGTATGGATTCGGTGGACAGCCTTGTCCATATCCTTTAGGCTGAAAGGATCTTTTAATTGCTGAAAGGTGGGATGAAGAAAAAAGTGTGCCGCTTCAGGGGTTTGAATTCCCCTGTCGCAGAGCAGGGCCGCAAGGACAGGATGACACCCAATCTTCTGGGAAAGAGTTGTTACCTGTTCAAGGTCCGGGGTGGTATATGTGAGTTTGGTTTCCATTGGGTCAGGTTCGGTTATATATCGGCTATACGGCCAAAGTCAAAATGAAATAAAAATTCATTTGAGGAATCAAGGTTAATAATGATATATAGTTAAATTTAAGAACCAAACTGGATTGTAAATGAAGACCATACTCAAAGAATACCGGGTTGATAAAACCAGAATCGGTTTTATCAAGTTTATTTTTGAAGCCCATGAAGGCATTGCAGTGGCCACCACCCTGGATCCGAAAACAGGCCATATCCGAATTGCCATCGCACCGGATCGAACCGAATCCGCATTCAGAATCATTGAGGACCTGAAAAAGGATTTTTTGTTTGAAGCCATATAAAAAAACTGCCTATATCAATACCATTGGCTGTCAGATGAATGTCTATGATTCAGAAAAGCTTGCCGGTATTTTGGCTGCCTATGGATATGAAATAAGCCATGAGATGGACAGTGCGGATATTGTGGTCTGCAACACCTGCTCCATCCGGCACAAAGCCGAGGAAAAGGCCTTTAGTTTTCTGGGGAAATTTGCCAGGGAAAAGAAAAAGCGGCCCCATCTGATCCTCGTAATGGCCGGTTGTGTGGCCCAGCAGGAAGGGGAGAAGGCCTTTGTCAGGGTTCCCCATCTGGACATCGTTTTGGGCACCCAGGCATTTGCAAGGTTCGGCCAGCATCTGGATGCCGTGAAATCCGGCAAACAAAAGATTGTGGACATTGAAAAATCAGATTGTATTTTTGAAGCCCTTCCCGATGAAGCCGTCATGGACGGGAGCAGGATTTCAAAATTTATCACCATCATGCAGGGGTGTGATAATTATTGTACCTATTGTGTGGTGCCATATGTCCGGGGCCGGGAAAGAAGCCGGAGTCACAATGCCATTGTGGATGAAATTAAAATTCTTGCCAATTCCGGTATCCGGGAAATCACCCTGTTGGGCCAGAACGTTAACAGCTATGGGGTAAAAGAAGAGGGGATATCCTTTCCCCAATTACTGGAAAAGGTTAGTCAGATAGAGGGGATTGCCAGGATCAGGTTTGCCACCTCCCATCCCAAGGATTTGTCCATGGAGCTGATCCATGCCATCCGGGATATCGACAAGGTGTGCAACCACCTTCATCTGCCGGTGCAATCGGGTTCCAATGCTATTTTAAGAAGGATGAACCGGGGATATACAAGAGAAACCTATATTTCAAGAATTGTCGACCTTAAAAAGGCCTGCCCCGGGATTGCGCTCTCCTCGGACATTATTGTGGGATTTCCCGGAGAAACCCCGGAAGATTTCAATGATACCATGGAATTGCTCAAGACCATTGAGTTTGATTCCATATTTGCCTTTGCCTATTCTGACAGGTCTTCGGCACCGGCTGCCAAGTTTTCCGACCAGGTGGATGAACAGGAAAAAATGAGTCGGTTAAACCGGCTGCTGGATTTCCAGGACCTTCTTGCAGAAAAGAAAAACAAGGCATTGATCGGAAAGGTCCTTGAGGTTCTGGTGGAGGGAGAAAGCCAGAAACTCCATGACGGATTCATCAAGACATCGGATCAAATGCGGCAAATGACCGGAAGAAGCGCTTCCAACAAAGTGGTTCATTTCCCGTCAGAAAGCTGTGCCACTGGCGATCTTGTAAAGGTCCGGATTGAAAATGCATACCCCCATTCACTATGGGGACTGACCCTGGGAGCTGAAAACCAATGAAAAACAAGTCCGTAAAGATCGGTAGAAACGACGATTGTCCCTGTGGCAGCGGGAATAAATATAAAAATTGCTGTCGGAATGGGAAAAAAGAAATTTCCATTCGGGATGAATATAAAAACCGGTATGATATTATTTTAAAAACCCCGGAACAGATAGCCGGCATTAAACGAGCCGGAGATCTGCTCATGTCCATCATGAACCGGGTTGAACAAATGATCAAACCCGGACTAAAGACAGACGATATCAATACCTTTGTCCACGAGGAAACCCTTAAAGCCGGAGCCATTCCCGCACCGCTCAACTACCGGGGATTTCCCAAAAGCGTGTGCATCTCCATCAATGAGGTGATCTGCCACGGGATTCCCGGAGAGCGTGTTCTTGCGGACGGAGATATTGTCAATGTGGATATCACCCCTATCCTGGACGGATATTATGCCGATGCCAGCAAGACCTTTTTTGTGGGAACACCCGGACCCAATGCCCGGAAAATCGTCGCCGTGGCAGCCGAGTCTTTAAAACGGGGGATTGAAGCTATCGTCCCGGGCGCCACCGTGGGGGATATCGGCCATGCCATCCAGCGGTATGCAGAGGCCCAGGGCTGTTCGGTTGTCCGGGAATTTGTGGGCCACGGTGTGGGGATTGATTTCCATGAACAGCCCCAGGTGCTGCATTTTGGAAGCCCGGGCAAGGGAGTTGTCCTGGTACCGGGGATGGTTCTCACCATCGAACCCATGATCAACCTGGGAAAAAAAGAGCTCTATGTCCTGGAGGATAAGTGGACGGCCGTGACCAGTGACGGATCACTGTCTGCACAGTTTGAACAGACCCTCCTCGTTACACAAGAGGGGTATGAGAGTCTGACGCCCTATGACCTATAAAGCGTTTCTGGGCTATGGCTATTCTTTCTTTTTCATCGTCGGCATGGGCATCAGTTCTGCTGTGTTTTTCTGCATTGCCTGTATCATCCGGCTGGTCACCGCCCCCTTTGACAGGCGCAGAATCGTTTCCAACCTTTTTTCCGCTTTCTGGGCCTCACTGTATACCTGGTGTATGCCCCCCTGGTCTGTCCGGGTGATTGGCCGGCATAAATTGACCCTGAAAAAAAATTATGTAATAGTGTCCAATCACCAGTCCCAATTGGATATTCTGGTCCTTTACCGCCTGTTTTTCCCCTTTCGCTGGGTGTCCAAGGCCGCGGTTTTCAATCTGCCGTTCATTGGGTGGAACATGGTGCTCAACGGGTATATAAAACTGAAACGAAAGGACAAAGAGAGCATTAAACAGATGATGGCCACCTGCGAAGATCTGCTCAAAAAAAACAATTCCATTTTTTTCTTTCCCGAAGGCACACGGTCTCCCGATGGCCTTGTTCGTCCCTTTAAAACCGGGGCCTTTATCCTTGCCCAAAAAGCCCGGGTGCCCATTTTGCCTGTGGTGCTCAATCATACAAAAAATGCCCTGCCCAAATATTCCCTGAAAATTGAGGGCCGGCACTGCATGGAAGTAAAGGTGCTGGACGAAATCCCTTTTTCCCGGTTTGAACACATGGACCCAAAGGAAATTTCCCAAATGGTCAGAATCCTTATCGCCTCCCATGTAAAAGAACATGAAACGATCCCTTTGGCCTCTTTGGGAGAATAAATCTCACTGCCAATCCCAGACCCTGTCAAGAATAGAATCTGCGTCCTATACAAATTGACCGATGAATCAGGTTTAATCATTGCCGGGATAGAGTGTAGGATTGGGGGGGGATGGGTCGAAATGATCAGTTTGTGGGTATCAGAAGAGAATCGGAAAAAACAAATTGGTGAGAGGTTGTTGTTTAAAGCCGAAAGAACTGCAAAAAAGAAAGGCTGCCATAGCGCATGCCTTTACACCTACAGTTTTCAAGCACCCGCATTTTATGAAAAACATGGATACAGCATTTTTGGTATTTTAGAGAATTATTATAAAAAACATTCCAAACTCTATATGAAAAAAAGGTTGGTTTGATCTAATCCAACTGGCTTTCCCTGTGTTATTCTTTTTAGATAAATTAAATTTCAGAATAATGCTTTTTTATGCAATCCGGACAAATACCATGGCTCAATTTTGCGTCTGAGTGTTCGCTGATATACATTTCGAGTTGATTCCAGAAACCCTTGTCATCTCTGATTTTTTTGCAGTGCGCACAGATCGGAATCAGGCCGCTCAAGGTCTTTACTTGAAGCAACGTATTCTGCAATTTTATAATTATCTGCTCTCTGTCTTCTTCTACCTTTTTCCTTCTCTCAATTTCAGCGCTCAAATCACGAATGGTCGTCTCCAGTTCCCTGAAAATTAATTCATAAGGAGATTTAATTCCGACTTCAACAATTGATTTGTAAATTAAATAAAAGGAGAAGAGTTTAAAATAATGTCCCACCAAATTTGAAAATCCATAATTTGAAATATAGAAGGTAAAAGCCAGCTCAGAAATCATCGTACAGATTATGGACAGTATTAACAGTTTATACACGTAGGGTTCAAATAGATGACGATTTTTGAACAAAAGCCCTGTCCCTGCTAACAGAATTCCGCAGATGATGTATTCACTTATCTTCTTGAACGCTGTCAGTCCTGAACCTTCCACAAAACAGATCGGGAATATTTTCCAGGTAAAAATGCTTAATATCAGCAATGTTGTTATTACAGCATAGATTAAAAACAGAAGGTTTAGCTTGATTTGCTTGTTTTTTTCCAGGAAGTAAAAAGCCACTACAAGCGTTATACTCTCCAAATACCTTGCGCCAATCCATAACTGATTTGCATAAAAATCATAGTCTGTAAAAATTGGCATTCCCTTGTATGAAAGCGTGTGCAGCAGATCTATAAAGGCAATGAAAGGATAGGCAATGCCGATAAACAATAGGTACTGATTTTTGATATACGCTTTTGAATTCCATGTGATCGTGAAAAATGAAATCGCAACAACAATACTGAAGATCTCGGCAAGGCTGTGAAATAACAGATAATTGATGAATGTTGTAAGATACAATCCAACAAGGACGGATACAATTATGGCATTGCGCAACATCTTACAGGCCTCCTTTTGTTTCATTGTTCTGGATAAAAAATCTTACAGGCAAATTATTTAAGAAGCAAGTTCGTTTAAATTATGAGTAAATTGACCCGACATTCGGTAAAGATGCAACTTGCATTGTATTTTTCAAAATTATACAGTGGTCACCTGAAACAGATCAAAAACATTGGTTTTATCTTAGCTTAGGTTCAGAGGACATTTTTCCTATGCATAAGCAAATTACATTTATTCTCTTCATATTGGGTTTCTTATTTCTTTCTGACAGAGGGTATGCCCAAGAACCTTTAATGTTGACTACTTTTATTGGATCACCTCTTTCTAAACAAGACCAGACTGGGTTTTACGATCTTGTCTTGATAGAAGCCTTTCGCCGCGCCGGACGTAATGTAATTATTTCACATCTACCTGCAGAAAGATCTCTGACCAATGCCGACACAGGAATCACGGACGGTGACTTTGTACGAATATCGGGCTTAAATAGTCGTTATCCCAATCTTCTTGAAGTTCCAGAAAAAATTACCGATTTCGAATTTGTTGCCTTTACGTGGAGACCTGATATACAAATTAAAGACTGGAGCAGTTGCAAACCGTATAATGTTGCTATTGTAAGAGGATGGAAAATTTTAGAAACCAATCTGGAGGATGTAAGCTCCCTGGTAAAGGTTAAAGACCAGAGACTTCTCTTTGCCATGTTGGCCAAGCAACGTACTGATATTGTAGTTTACTCACGTTTCGAAGGATATGAAATGATAAATCAGCTCAATTTGAAAACGGTTCGAGTGCTGGAACCGCCTTTGGCAACCAGGGAAATGTTTTTATATCTTAATAAAAGGCATCGTTTGCTGGTGCCTGCAATAACAAAGCATCTCCAAATTATGAAACAAGACGGTTCGTTTGAACAGATTATTGAGAAAACACTAAAACCCTATTTAATGAATTGTGTACAGTGATAGAATTTATTAAAAAAATGCCGGGATTACGTTCTGGAATCGGTCGAAAGTTGATTGTCTATATATTGCTATTCAGCTCCATGATCACTTTTATTGGAACTGGCCTGCAACTATACCTGGACTATAAAAAAGACATAAGATCGATTCACAATACATTGAAGCAAATCGAGTCGAGTTATCTGTATAGCATAACCAATAGCCTATGGGTAACGGATGATGAATTTCTTCGGATACAACTCGAAGGGATATTGCGATTGCCGGATGTTCAATTCATAGCGATTCGCAAGGGAAAAGACGTTTTGCAGGCAGTCGGCACCCCTCAATTTAAAAACACCATCGAAAGGACCCTGCCGTTGGTCTATCCCTACAATGGTAGGGCTATCGATTTAGGGGAACTGCATGTCGTCACCTCATTGAACGGTGTATGCTCGACTTTTTGACCAAGTACTGGTGATCCTGAGCATCCAGACAATTAAAACATTTTTAGTGTCCATGTTTATTTTTGTTATTTTTTATCAACTGATAGGTAGGCACATTATTTCCATGTCATCTTGGGCCGAGGCAATACGTTTTGACTCAATGGATCAACTGCTTCAAATAAATCGAAAGGCCAATTCGGAGAAGCCCGATGAACTAGACCAACTGGTCAAATCATTTAATCGGATGCAAGAAAATTTGAACAATTCCTATAATACCTTGAAAAAAAACAATCTGGATTTAAAAAAAGAGATAACCGAACGTGAGAAGGTGGAGAATGCCCTGATAAAAAGCGAAACCTACCTCCAGACTTTGATTCACACGATTCCCGATCTGATCTGGTTAAAAGATGCACATGGTGTCTATCTTTTTTGCAATACCAAATTCGAACGATTTTTTGGTGAAAAAAAAGAAAAAATAATCGGAAAAACAGATTATGATTTTGTCGACAAAAAATTAGCTGATTTTTTCCGGGAGCATGACAAATTTGCCATGGCCAAAGGCGGACTCAACATTAATGAAGAAGAAGTTATTTATGCCGATGATGGGCATCATGAAATTCTCGAAACCATAAAAACACCATTGTATGAAAGCGGTGGCCAACTTATCGGTGTATTGGGTATTGCCAGGGATATTACGGAACGCAAGCAGGCGGAGGAAGAAAGAAAAAGGTTAGAGGGCCAGCTTCGCCAATCTCATAAAATGGAAGCAATTGGTACGATATCCGGAGGGATTGCCCATGATTTTAACAATATCCTTGGAATTATTATTGGAAATGCAGAATTGGCCATGGATGATATCGAAGAATGGAGACCGGCTCAATCAAATCTGAAGGAAATTAAAAAGGCTGGTTTAAGGGCAAGTGATATTGTCAGACAGCTTTTACATTTCAGCAGAAAGACAGAACAGACTAAAAAAATCATTGATATCAATCCGATGATTAAAGAGGCAATAAAGTTGTTGCGTTCATCACTCCCAACTTCCATTGATATTCAACTGAATCTCCCGGATGGCATAAAACCAATTATGGCTGACCCTACTCAGATTCATCAGGTATTGATTAATTTGTGCACCAATGCGGCACATGCCATGGAAGAAGGCGGCGGTATCCTGAAAATTGATTTGTCCGAAGTTGAATTGGACAATATCGCTGCAGCACAATTTCAAAAAATAAGTGCAGGGCAGTTTGTTCAGTTGGCAATAAGTGACACGGGACATGGAGTTGATCCGACAATCAAAACAAAAATATTTGATCCTTATTTTACGACCAAAGAGGTTGGAAAAGGAACAGGAATGGGTTTGGCCGTTGTACTTGGGATCGTTCAAAATCACAATGGTGCGATTTCAGTGTATAGTGAACCAGGCAATGGGACGACTTTTAAAGTTTTGTTTCCAGTGGCAAAAAAAAAATACAATTAAAGGTGAGTCGATTTCAAAGGAATTACCAAAGGGAAATGAAACAATTTTATTTATTGATGATGAGGCAGGATTGGTAGAAATTGGAAGCAGCCTCCTGAAGCGACTCGGTTATAAAGTCGAGACCAAAACAGACCCGGCCGAAGCATTAGATTATATCCGATCCGATCCTTCCAGGTTTGATTTGATTATAACGGATATGACAATGCCGCATCTTTCAGGAGACCAGTTAATTAAAGAAATATTAAAAATAAATCCTGAAATGCCTGTTATCCTATGCACTGGTTTTAGCAATAAAATTGATAGTGAAGGCGCTATCATGATTGGCGCTAAACGCTATATTGAAAAACCGCTTAATAAAAATCAATTGGCGTATACTGTCCGCAAGGTTTTGGACAACAACTAATATAGTTCGTAAAGGGATAATTATTCGAAAATCCGGCACCACCCAACATTGCTTCTGTTATTCAGGGCTTTTTCAAAATCAGCGGCAATCCCCACTAATACCATTAATCCTCGCCCTGGTGACGTGGTTCATCCGCAGGACAGATCCTTTGCAATGGATATAGGCCTTTGGTGTTTTTCCGGTCCAGCGTTTAAATGCATGGTTGAATGCGCTTTGATCTGAATAGCCAAGTAAAAAGGCGATATCGCAAATGGCAAGCTTGTCTGATGAAAGGTTTTCGATGGCTATCTGTTTTCGAACAGACTCGAGAAGATCACGAAAACATGTTTTCTCTGATTTCAATTTTTCTTGAAGACTTCTTTTACTTACAGCCAGATTATAGGCTGTCAAGGCAATGTCAGCTCTTTTTCCTGAAATGAGCGTATCATTAATTTGCTCAACCACTTTATTTGACCACAGCTTGTTTTTATCAATTGTCTTAGAAAGCTTAATTGCATGCGTTTCAAGGATTTTAAACAATTCTTTGTTTGCCAGATGGATTTTAATATCAAGATCGCTGGTATGAATGACCAAATCATTTTGGGTTGATCCAAAGCTTACAGGACATTTGAAAAAATTATTATACGCCAAAATATTTTTTGGCTGTTTATGGGCAAAACAAACGCGAACAGGAACAATTGTTCCCTGGGAAAGATGGGTAAGAATCATCTGAAAGGCACATATCAGTGCCTCCGACAGGGTGGTGTGGTTTTGGACAAGTAAATCAGGTGTCTCCCAGGATAAAATGGTGAGATCTTTATTAATTTTAACAATGGGTTGAATAACATCAGCCATGATTTTGTGGTATCGTGTGAAGATCTTTAGTGCATCACCAATAGTTGAGCAATTTATCATCATTGTAAAAAGAAGGCTGCCTCCGGGATAGAGGTGTGTCATCTGTTGTCCGAAATTTAATCCCGGGATCTGATCTTTGCTCGAAACAATAATGGTTTGCCATAGGGCATCAAACAGATGGGCTGATATCCTGGCTGCATCGTCTACGAATAATCCGGTATCAAACGCCAATGACCTGGCAGCGGTATTGAAATCCACCCCAACTGAGTGGGCATAGGATTTTAGTATTCTAACCATCCCGATAGAAACGGTATTGGTTCTCTGGTATGTCATATCTTAACATTCTCCATGAATATCTTTTGGTATCCATTTTCTTGAGTATCAATGTCTTAGAATGCCACAGATGTTTGTAAACTTAGGACAAATTCGCGTGAAAAATCAATTCTTTTGTGCCAATGATCAAGAACTTTTTTTTAAAAGAACCTACCCTTTACCCAGTATTCTAATTTGAATATGAAATTTAATCCATTCAAGGAGGATAAACCCTGTCGTTGCATAAAAAAAGTAGGAATTTAGTATAGAAAAAGCTTGAGGAGCCCCATGAATAAAGGTTATAATAAGTTGTCGAGACAAAAAATAACCAAACCCAGGAGGCCACCTCAAGTGAAGTCCAGTAAAT
>VMSR01000150.1 GCA_013792075.1 Desulfobacula sp. | reverse complement strand
GCAACAGCTACAGGATGCGGGAAGAAAAAAAAGAATAGCTTTTTAAACCTGCCGGTTGATCAAAATCAGGGATCAACCGGCAATTTTTATCATACATTTTCAAACCAAGCATTTTATGACATTTTCACGCCACCGCTGACACGGCCATGACTGATCATGCCCTGTCATTTTCTGTTTAGCCTTGATTTTTAGATCAAAATCAGACATATTGTCGTCATATAATATTAAATAACAACAATATGTCTTGAGTCCCAATGAAAAAAACACTGGAAAAAATATTTCGTGAAAATGGTGGACAGCTTCGAATGAGCGAGGCTATCAAACGAGGTATTTCCCGGTATATGCTTTATAACCTCAGAGATAAAGGTATTATAGAGCAGATAAGCAGAGGGGTTTACCGTTTGAAGGATCTCCCCCCGATTGGCAATCCTGACCTCATAACTGTAAGTCTTAGATTTCCCAATTCAGTTGTCTGCCTTGTCTCTGCCCTATCGTTCCATGGGATAACGACCCAGATTCCGCATTCGGTTTCAGTGGCAATACCAAGAAGATCACGCCCCCCTTCTCTGGATTTTCCACCTGTACAGTCACATCAATTTTCAGATGATGCTTATACTGCTGGTATTGAAATGCATCAAATTGATGGAGTTGCTGTAAAAATTTATAATATGGAAAAAACACTGGCTGACTGTTTTAAATTTCGGAATAAAATTGGTATGGATGTTGTTCTGGAAGCGCTCAAACTTTATCGGGAAAGAAAAAAATTTGAGCTCACCGGACTGATCAAATATGGAAAAATTTGCAGGGTTGAATCAGCGATGAGACCATATTTGGAGACACTTGTATGAAGTCGATCAAGAACATTCCCAGTTCTGTCCGGCAGCGGATTCTTGATCGTGCCAGAAAAGACCGGCGCCCATTCAACGAATTGCTTCAATACTATGCGATTGAACGATTTCTTTACAGATTTTCTCTATCTAATCATTCAGATAGGTTTGTTCTCAAGGGTGCTTTAATGTTAAGGGTCTGGGGTTCACCAGAAATCCGCCCGACCATGGATATCGATATGCTTGGGATAACGAGCAACGAGGAATCGGAAGTCATTAAACAGATTCAGGATATTCTCAGTGTTGATGTTGAACCGGATGGATTGGTTTTTGATCTTGATTCCATCAGAAGTGAAAGAATTACCGAAGATGCAGATTATAAGGGGATACGAATACGGTTCCATGGAAACCTGGATAAAGCGATCATTCATATGCAGGTAGACATAGGGTTCGGAGATGCTGTCCACCCTGTGCCTGAAATGCATGAGTTCCCAACCCTGCTTGATTTCCCCGCACCGTTCTTGAACTGCTACAGTCGAGAAAGTTCTATTGCCGAAAAGCTTGAAGCGATGGTTACACTGGGGATTTTGAATAGTCGAATGAAAGACTTTTACGATATCTGGCTTTTGGCCAGATTATTTGATTTTGACGAAGGCAGTCTGACCGAAGCAATCCGCCAAACCTTTAAACGTCGGGGGACACCCATCCCTTTAGGAATAGAGGCATTTTCTACTTCTTTTATTGATGCCAAACAAATTCAATGGACTGCTTTCTGGAAAAGACTTGCGCAGGAGTATGTACCAAAAAACTTTAAGGACGTTATTTTAACGGTGGAAGAATTCTTATCTCCTGCAATTTCTTCTCTTGTTTCTAAAAATCCAAATCCTTTGAAATGGAAGGCTCCAGGGCCATGGAAATGATAACGCATATCCCAACAAAAAAATGCTGCGGGTGATACCGCAGATTTTTGTGGTTAGGAAAAATGTACATTTCTATTTGTCCACATCAATAAATTGAAGTTCTTGGAGTTATTTATTGAATTGTTTTTCATGTAACTATGATTTTTTGAATCAAAATTCATAGACAATAATCGTTTTTCATGCCATTGTAAATCGAACAAATAAAACGAGAATTCATAAGAATGGCAATTTTAAATCAAAATTCAGGATGTTTAACTGTTTTTCACGGCTTTTCTGTCTTGGAAGAAGGAAGCTATCTGGCTGGATATTCAGCCCTTATTTCAGCATATGCTTTGAAAGTACCTGTTCCTGATTATCTCTGCGCTATAGGTCCGAAACATAAAAAATACAATCATGGGCGCTGGCACATTTTTACACCACGTCATAAACCCGAAAACACGCTTTTTGGACATTTGACCTTTGCACTTAAATATGAGGGCATTGATCTGGCTATCCTCAATGCCTTATTTCAAACGATTGAGGCCAAAGAAATTCAAGAAATTATCTGCTCGGAACCGACTGGAAGCTATAGCCGCAGGTTGTGGTTTTTGTGGGAATGGTTGCGTGAAGAGCAACTTGATATTGAAGATGCTCAGACTGGAAATTTTGTTTTTCTCGTTAATAGCAAGCTACAATACGAAGGGAAATCATTTCCGTCCAAGCGTCATCGGGTTCGCAATAATTTACCGGGGACACACAATTTCTGCCCTCTAATCAGAAAAACAGAAAAGCTTGAACAATATATTGCTAAGAATCTTTCAGACGTATCTACAAAACATATCGGCAGCACTCACCCCGATCTTCTAAGCCGGGCAGCTGCTTTCCTGCTGCTTAAAGACTCTAAAGCCTCTTACACTATTGAGGGAGAAAGGCCTCCGCACAATCGTATAGAACGATGGGGAAGGGCAATCGGTGAAGCAGGACAACGCAAACTCAGCATTTCAGAACTGGAATATTTGCAACAAATAGTTATTCCAGATAATCGGTTTATAAAATTAGGATTGCGCAGAGAAGGTGGTTTTGTTGGGGAACATGACCGTAGCACAGGAATGCCTCTACCGGAGCACATTTCCGCTCGCTCGGAGGATCTGGATATTCTATTGTCGGGCCTTATAGAAACATACAATCTGCTTCGTGAGGACGATTTTGATGCAATTTTGCTGGCAGCTATCCTTGCCTTTGGTTTTGTTGTTATTCACCCATTTGAAGATGGTAATGGTCGAATTCATCGTTATTTATTTCATCATGTACTGGCTGAAAAAGGGTTTGTCTCAAAAGGATTAATTTTCCCAGTATCAGCGATTATTCTAGAGAGGATAGAAGAATATAAAAAAATATTGGAGCATTATTCAAAACCACGGCTAAATTTGATCGAATGGAGGCCTACAGAAAAAAACAATGTTGAGGTTTTAAATGAGACCATAAATTTGTATCGATATTTTGATGCAACAAAACAGGCTGAATTCTTCTTTGAATGCGTTGAGGAAACTGTAAATAAAACGCTTCCTGATGAGGTTGAATACTTGAGAAAATATGATTTTCTCAATGAATTTATCAAAAACTATATTGATATGCCAGATACGCTTGTTGATTTGCTTATACGTTTTCTTGTCCAAAATGGTGGCAAACTATCAAAACGAGCACGAGAAAAAGAATTCAAAAAGCTGACTGATCGTGAAATCCAAGCAATTGAACAAAAATACGCAGATGTTTTCATCTAAAAACAGTATTCTAAGAATCAATACCTATTGCGCTACCTCCAAGAAGTAGAAAAATCATTTGGTCTGACCATCAAGAGAATTGCAATCGATGCACCAAGCCACCCTAAAAAAGACGGAGAGAAACGTCGAAAGGCAGAACTTGGTTTAGATAAAAAAGGGATTAATTGCATTACCACGCCTGATACAAATCAGTTCGAGGTAATTAAAAGCAAGGCTCTGACACATCTTGAAAATGGCGTGGGTAGCAAGTCTTAATATGAATGAAAGAGAGCCAATTGGTTCACCACCAAACGATGTAATCTGGGTTCCTTCAATATGAAATCTGCGCTGAACCAGGCGCTTCTCTTGACGCCGAGAACGTTTGGGGCCTGACACGGCAAGGCCTGGTGGAGGCGCAAGTGAGCTTGAACATTGAGAAATAAATAATGGATTATGGCGCTATCACATCAGACACATCAATTTTTGATCAAAAAGGATTAAAATTAGAGTCTGGAATAGTGAAGATGCTTGAGCAATTCAATGGCAAACCGTCCCACATAATTCCAACAATTTCAGCAGCCTGTTTCATGGTTTTATCTTGACATAGACCTTAATATGGACTAAATTAAGGTCATAATTATTTGTGGAGAACAACATGAAACTCAGTGAATCTGTTAAACCCATCAGCTATTTTAAAGCACACGCTTCGGAAATCGTCCGACAAATCGTTAATAGCCGACAGCCCATGGTTATCACCCAAAATGGGGAAGCCAAAGCGATTCTTCAGGATCTTGTCCAGTATGAACAGACCCAGGAAAGCCTCGCCATGTTAAAAATGCTAGCCCAAAGCCAAAATAGCCTTAGAAAGGGAGATTACAGGCCTGTTACCGATGTTTTCAGCGACTTGAAAAAAACTCTGGGAAACCAATCTGAATGAAATACACTGTTTATGTCATTTCTGATGCGGAAAAAGATCTTTTTGAAATTTATGATTATATAAAAAAATCCGGATACCCGCAAAACGCAGGAAAAATTTTTTCAGAGATTGAAACAGCTTGCCAAAATCTGTTATTTAGCCCGGAAAAAGGTCACTATCCTCCGGAGCTACAACGTATTGACGTACATGAATATCGCGAAATTCATGTGAAAGTCTACCGCATTATCTACCAGATCATCGAATCAGATGTTTTTATCCATTGTATCCTTGACGGCAGGCGGGATATCCCGGAAATACTTCAGCAACGAAATTTGAGATAAGACGCATCAATGGACAGCGTCAGAAAAGTAACCTGTTTTCCCAGGATGATATTAAATGAATACCTGCATTCCCAAATACATTAAGGAAAAAAAGTGGAGAAAATATTAACGATATCCATACGGCCGGACTTGGAAGTTTATTCTTTGGTGAGGCCTTCTCTTGAAGCCGTGTTTAAAAAATCCGGGCTTGCCGAGGATAAGGCTGAAATGCTTGTTGTTGCAGTGGAAGAAGTCTTTATTTATTGTACCAAATTAATAGCTGCCACTAAAAACAAATTATGGGTTGAGATTTCCGTTGGTATGGACGACATCAACCTTCAAGTTGCTATTGCCCATGATGGCCCGTGTGGTGCATTGGAAAAATATTTCATCAAAGGATCAAATCAAAAAATCAAAAGAACCTCATTTGAGGCCCTGGGGCTTTATATTGCCAAGGAAATTGTGAATGAATTAGAATATCGCCGCTTCGGGGGAGGAAAGAATGAATTTGTCCTGGTGATGAATTTACCTCAAACATGATCGTTGATTGGGGAAGCAAGCCATTTTGCGTTTTTCTTTTGGTTTTTCGGGTTGATTAAGTTCATTCTTCTTTGTATGAAAATGTGTTCCATCCTTGGGCGTTATTGCGATCGGGGGATATTGAAACATGGCACATCACACCGCTAAATCCTCTTCCGATAATGGTTTCAGAAAGTTTGGTTCCGTAAGCCTTGGAAAAAACCCGGACAATATAGCTTTGTTTGCCCTGCAGATACGGGTCTATAAAATTCAGCTGGACGCCTGCGATTGTAGCAAGAACCCATTTGCTGGGATCATTGACTTTCAGGGAACCATGGGCTAATCCCCATTGCGCCCCCATATTTCCGCTGACCTTATAAGCTTTGTTTGCGGCAGGAATGGGCACGGTCACAGCAGCCTGCCCGGCAGATCCGCCGGCTGCAGGTGCCTGGCCGATGCGCTGGCCCCAGACCCTGCTGCCGAACTGGTTTTTCCCCTCAAGGCGCATGCCGTCTGGCGAAAGGGTCAGGGTATCAATCCACTGACCATTGTTCCAGACAATTTTAAAGGTTCTGCCGTTATCCAGGCATTCCCAGTGGTTTCCATTCCCGGTCATCTCGCCGTTGAATCCAAAGTCAACGGTAGACCCTGTAAACCATTTCCACTTGCCCACAATCGCGTTGCAGCCCAGGCTCTGACTTTGAGGCGGCGTCACGCCATAGGGCGAATCATTGCCGGTCTGACCGGATGCCTGCCCCGGCTGAGAAAAGCGAAGGATTCCAGTCTCGAGATTTCTGAGCGGACTGTTTCAAATATGATCAAAAGGTATAAGGTTGGTAAGCCTCCGTCCCCTTCAGCAGAATTAAGGAAAGGTTATTTGATGCTGCGTTTTAAGGTAGTTTAATAGACGTCATCATGGTGCCCGACGGTCACTAAAATAATTTCTTTTTCTGTAATCAAAAATTCAAGCGTGATTCTATAGGATATATTTATGGAGATTGAATACAGATCTTTTAATTTTCCTTTTAAAGGATGAAGTCTCAAAGATGGATGATTAGGATCTATCTCTAAAAGTTTAAGCGTTTTTCCATATTGAGATAATAATTCAGGATGTTTTTTAATGAATTTTGAAGCCCGTTTAATATAACTATTTGTGTAGATGAGTTTATAGGTCATTGGGTTATTCTTTTGATATGGTCTTCGACATTTTCTGTGATATAGTTTCCATCTTGATAATCAATTTTGGCCTGGTGGAGAGCGGCGTCGAGTTCACACTCCCTTAAATAGTTATAGTGTTTCATATCCATGACAACAAATTTTTCTTTGCCCCGGACTGTGATTACCAATTCATGATTTACTGAAAGATTGTCTTCAATCGCTGAAACGCCCTTTGTCTTGAGTTGATTGGCAGTTATAGTATTCATAATAAGCCCCTATTTGTTAACTTAAAATTATTATTAATAATACTATATATAATACTTTTGTTCTTATTAATCAAGTTCGAATCTCATATTGCCTATGGAGGATACTTAAAAATCATTTTAATCGGGATAGGACCCCCCATCACTGAGGAGCCCTCCCACACCACCCGGCATACGGATCACGTACCAAGGCGGTTCGGCTGATCAGGCAGGTTAATTCCCGGGAAGGAACAACCCCCGATCAAGGAAATATTTTCCGTTCGGGCCTTCACCGGGGTGAGCCCTCCGTGTGTTATTCACGGCTCGTTTTCCTGCGGTTACTATGCCCTCTGCTGACTTCTCTCATGCGGTCAAAGCAGGTCACCCTGCCCTCAGCCATTTTCTGCCGCACGCGGCATCCGGTGGCACATGAGAGACCTCCCGGGGTAAACACATGTCTTTCGGTACGTGAATGCCGGGTTTACGGACACACCTTAAGATGGATAGAGGACTTCGTCTTGTTGTGCAGACTCGTCCCGGCGTGGACGCCTTATACCCGATTTCTGTACGTCACCCCGTACCTTCACGGTACCTTGCCTCGGCAGGGCGGCTTCCTTCCGAAGCACCGTCACCGGTACCCCGTTGCCATACCACTATACCCTTCGCCTCCACCAGGCTGGGTTTGGGACTTGCCTTGACTTCCGTATACGGAAATCATAGGCTCACCCTTAAGAACATGTGCCGTGCCCGGCACACACAAAGACATGCTGCGGATAAACCGCAGATGTTTGGTGGTTAGACCAACTATAAATGGAGGAGAATATGCAATTACCAGAATATATTACCAAAGATGAAGTGAAAAGAGTCTGTTCAGAAACCGGGTTACGCGATTGGTCCCAAATTACAGAGCCAATAGTTTCTCAAGAGGAAGCTGCTATGATCCTAAAAATCGTGAATACGAAATTAATGGATATTCCCCTTGAAGATTTTCGAAAAGGTTTGGAAGTAGAGCTTGAACACGGTACACGATTTGATGATGCAAATATTACCAACAATCACCCATTTTTAACTGGTAAGATTGTCATAGCTCATCTGAAAGAGACCATGGATTATTATCAGAGAATTGATGTGGCTGAAATGGAAGGCGATTTGTTGAAAGCTATCTTGGCAAAAAATATTGAAAAAATAGAATCAAACTACAAAAAACTTATTGAAGCCCAGAATTCATTGAGTCAATCGGTTATGAGCCAACTGAAGTAAGATCTAACCAGCGGGTCAACCTTACTGCGGGTACGTCGGCGGTGCTGTCGCGGTTAAGTCTGGTGCAGCAGCAGGTTACCCATAACGTTCGGTGTAGAAAAACCAAATTTCACAAAAAAGGAGAAAAACATGACTATTATCCTACCCGACCTTCCTTACGAAAAAGATGCTTTGGAACCACATATCAGCGCGAAGACATTGACCTTTCATCATGGGAAACACCATAACGCTTATGTTACCAACCTGAATAAGCTAATCGAGGGAACAGACCTGGCCAGTGAGACGTTAGAGAATATTATCAAAAAGACAGTAAATAATGCTGACAAAATTGGAATATTCAATAACGCGGCTCAGGTTTGGAACCATACATTTTACTGGCAATCAATGAAACCTAATGGCGGGGGATTACCCACAGACGACATCGCAGAGAAGATCAACGCCGATTTTGGAGGATATGACAATTTCATTGAACAGTTGAAGAATGCCGGACTTACTCAGTTCGGTAGCGGCTGGGCATGGCTGGTTATGAAAAATAACAATTTAGAGATTATAAAAACCTCAAATGCTGATACACCCATAGCTCATGGCTTGAAGCCCCTATTGACGGTGGATGTATGGGAGCATGCATATTATCTTGACTATCAAAACGGGCGGGGCAGCTACCTTAATGCCTTTTTTAACAATCTTGTCAATTGGGCGTTCGTTAACTCCAATCTCGTTTAAATGAGGGGCGATAAAAACCGAGATCCAAATTGGCGGGACCAAACCTGTAGGTAATAAAAAGGGGCTGGCCCAGGTAACTATCTTTAAATAATAAGTTTGATTGCCAAGAAGGCCTTTTTCTGAATGGAAAGTACAAGTTTAGCGATTCTGTACTTGTCCAGAAAAAAACATTGAGTCCATAAAAATTTAAAATAACCGAACCTGAAAATCCAGCGGACCCAAAAAGCCGAGCCGCTGATTAAAGCGTTATATTTAGGAGAGAAGAGAATGGCAAAAAGAGTTTTCTTTAACCAACACGAGAGTCACCATTGGGAAGGAATTACTACACTTATGTAAAAATAACCCACCTCGATCCGAGGGAGTGAACATACTCAATGAACCGGTACCCTGTGAAATATGTGGTAATGTAACAAAAGAAAATGAACCGGATTCCACCGCTTATTTGGAAACGTTAAAGGGTTTTAACATCCTGAATTTTTTTTCTTTTTGGTTTGCTTTAACCCCAAAAATATTTTAGAAGGAGGGAAAAATGAAAAAAAACCTGAAACATTCCTGTCTTACTATTTTTTTAGTTATTTTGTTGAGTTTTACCCCTTATGCCCAGGCCGGATCGATTAAGGATTCCGAGTCTGCATCTCATTCAGATGCCGCATCAGGCTATGATATCGTCGACACCTACGTTTATCCCGGTTTTAAAATCATCCAGTTCAACCTTGCGGTTCTGTCACACTATTCTTACATGTTAATCAGTGAGAAACAGGCCATGGTTGTTGATCCGGGAAGAGACGTGATGACTTATCTGCAGGTGGCCCAGAAAGAAGGGGTTGAAATAGCAGGCGTCCTTTTAACTCACAGCCATGCGGATTTTGTCGCAGGCCACACTGAGATTGCCAAAGCCGTCGGATGTCCGGTTTATATCAGTGCCAAGGCGGAAGCCGGTTATCCCCATACCCCTTTAAAGGATGGTTCAACCTTGTCCGTCGGCAGTGCAACCATAAAAGTTCTCGAGACACCGGGACACACCCTGGATTGCACGACCTCAATTGTTTACAGTGAAAATCAAATGGAAAAACCGCTTGCGCTTTTTTCCGGTGATACGCTTTTTGTCGGGAGTATCGGACGTCCCGACCTGATGGGTGGAACCATATCGGCGGCTGCCCTGGCTTCGATGTCCTATGATTCCTGGCACGAGAAACTGTCCAGACTCAATGATGATGTCACCGTATACCCGGCCCATGGTGCCGGATCCCTGTGCGGTGCGCACCTGAGTGATGATCCGTTTTCGACCATCGGCAGGGAACGGCAGACAAATGCATATCTGAAACATGCGTCCCGCAGTGATTTTATCGCAGCAGTACTTGAAGGCCTGCCCGATGCCCCCCAATACTTTAAATACAATGCTGCCATGAATAAAAAAGGTCCGGCCACCGTTGACTGGAACGTAACCCGCAATCCCGTTAAACCGTCTGCCAGCCTGAATCAGCCTGAAAATGCATATATTGTTGATCTTAGAGATGCAGCCGCCTACGCAAAAGGCCATATTCCCAACTCCGTCAACATTGCTCTTCGCGGCAGGCTGGAAACCTGGGTCGGTATCATGGTTCCCTGGGGGAGCCCTCTTGTCCTGACCGGCAGCCGTGAGGAAATTGATGAAGCTTTATTCAGACTGCACCGGGTGGGGTACACTGCAGAGGCAATGCCGTTCGATGACTGGGTCTCAGCAGCCCTGCCGCTCAAAAGTGTTGAACTGATGGACCCGGCAGTTTTATATGATGCCATGAAATCCGGCAAGGCACCGGTTATTGTCGATGTCCGCCTGCCGACGGAATGGATGGGACTTCGTATCGGCCAGGTGATCAATATGCCTTTGAACCAGCTGGGCGCCCTGTCATCCAAACTGGATTCAGCCCAGCCGGTGGTGGCCGTCTGCAACTCGGCCTACAGGTCAAGTCTGGCACTGGGGATACTTGAACAGAAAGGCTTTGGAAAGGCCACCAGCCTTAAAGGTGGAAGCCAGGCCTGGATTGACGCAGGCTATCCTGTTTTTGGATCTGATACAACCAAAACACAAGTCAATGCCGCCACTGTGGCCAAAAGAGAAATAAAAATGCCGTCCAGAATGTCACCGGACCAGTTGAAGGGTCTCATTCTTGACCTGCCGGGATCCTTTGATCTTGTGGATATCCGGCCGCCGTCGATGTTTGCGGATTTTCATCTGCCTCAATCAGTGAACATTGATATCGCTGACCTGCTGTCCAATCCGGCATACCTTGTGGGAACCGGACCGCTGATTATTGTGGACCGAGATGGAACACTTTCATTAATGGCAGCGGGCATGCTGTACCAGAAAACAAAACGAGAAATAAAGGCGGTGACAGGAGGCCTCGAAGCCTACTGGAATCAATCCGGCATCCTCCAGATGTCACCGGCTTCATCTGGAATGATTTCCCCCATGCCGTCAACACCGCTCTCTTCGCCAGTTCCGGCAGGTCCGCCGATTCCGGCACCTGCAACACCGGTACCGGAAAAACCTAAAAAGAAAAGTGCGGGGTGCTGATCATGAAATCAATATCCAAACCCTATATGAACCCTTATCTTGCCGGCATCTTTCTGGGACTTGTCCTGACCGGATCATACCTGATTCTGGGAGCCGGTCTTGGCGCATCCTCGGGTATTGCCAGAGTTGCCGCCGGACTCATGTCCTGGATTATGCCCGCACATACTGAAAATTCAATTTACTTTGGTGCCTGGGGGAAAAATCCACTGGCTTATTATCTCGTGTTCATGTTTGCCGGAACCTTTCTGGGAGGACTGATTTCTGCTTTCCTGTCCGGGCGTTTCGGATTTGAGATGGAAAAAGGAAAGAAAAGCCCGACTCGAAAGAGAGTCTTGCTGGCCCTGATCGGCGGACTTCTGGTGGGGTATGCCAGCCGGCTTGCCCAGGGCTGCACATCCGGCCAGGCCTTGAGTGGCGGTGCCATGCTGCTGACCGGCAGCTTTGTGTTTTTGGTCTGTCTTTTTGCCGCCGGTTATGCCGGTGCCTATTTTGTAAGGAGGCAATGGGATGATTGAGACATTTTTCAGCCTGGGGCAGCTTGACACAGCAAACGCGCTGTTCATGTCCCTGGTAACGGGCATATTGTTCGGTATTGCACTGGAGCAGGCCGGTTTTGGAAGCTCACGGCGCCTCTCCGGTGTTTTTTATTTCAAAGACATGGCGGTCATCAAAGTCATGTTCACCGCCATGATCACAGCCATCATCTGTCTACAGACCGCCCTGAGCTTCGGATGGATATCGGAACAGGCATTATACCTGAATCCAACCCTGTATAAAGCCCAGATTATCGGCGGCATTATTTTCGGCATCGGATTTGTCATGGGCGGATGGTGTCCGGGGACAGCAGCCGTGGGGGCTGCATCTGGAAAATGGGACGCACTTATTTTCCTGGGTGGAGCGGTTGCAGGAAGCGCACTTTTCAACGAAACCTATTTCCTGGTCCAGGGGCTTTATGCCGAACGCTATCAGCATCTTGCGTTTATTTACGACAGTCTTGGCCTGGGCAGGGAATGGTTCTGTCTGCTCTTTGTGGCCGCCGGTATTCTGATCTTCTGGTGCATGGAACTGATCGAAAATAAAACTATTGGCAAATCCGCCTACCTGAACAGTCAGTTTTTAAAACGATTTTCATTTGTTTTGGCAGCCGCAGGCTTCTTCTTATTTCTGGTGACCCGAACGCTGCCGGTTGCAGACACCCGTGAAGTCGCAGATTTTAACGGCACCGCCCGGAACATTATCGCATCTGAATCGTCACTCTTATCCTCGGTAAACCACGCCGAGGACCATATGGAACCCGAGGAACTGGCACAAAGAATCTTTTCAGGATCCAAAGACATTGTTCTGGTTGATATCAGACCGGAAGACGAATTTGCACGATTTCATATCCGGACTGCTAAGAACATACAGCTAAAGGATCTGGCCGAGCAGCTGGAACCTTATAAAAACAAAGGATGGGTCGTATTGTATTCCAACGGCATGACCCATCCGGCCCAGGCCCGGGATGCACTTTTCAGGATCGGGTATCAAAACGCATATCTTCTGACCGATGGTCTGGAAGGGTTTGTGGAACGCTGTCTGAAACCGGTATCCCTCAGATCGGAACCGATACCTGAAAATCTGGCGGCTCAAATCAATCAATGGCGCCGTTTTTTTCTGACAGACAGTGGCCCGCCGGATGAATTTAAAAAACCGGTACGTCCGGTACAAAACCTTGCGGACATGCCGACCCTTATAGATCCCCAATTGCTGGCCGCCAGGGTTACCAATCCGGATACCCGGGTAATTGACCTGAGAAGCCAGCCGGAATACAACACTGCTCACATCCCGGGAGCCTTTGCCCTTAACATTGAAAGCCTGAGGGGAAACCTTTTCGGTGTGCCGTCCTGCCTGCTGCCTGCGGCAATGATTTCACAACACCTGTCTTTAATGGGCGTTCGCCCCGAAACTTTTGTCGTTCTGGTATATGGCGATAAAGTTCAAGACGCCACTCTCGCAGGGATGGCGCTTGAGCGGCTGGCCCACGAAGAATATACCATCCTGTCCGGCGGGTTCACCGGCTGGAAAAGCGCCGGGATGGCAACCGACACAAAACTTCCGGATACGGCTGCCTCATCATACCCGACGGAATCCAAAGATCAGTTTACAGTGGATTATAAGACTGTTCTGTCACATATGAACCACAGATCCGCCCTGATACTCGATGTCAGGCCCAAAGCTTACTATACCGGTGAAAAATCTGATGAAGCCCGGGCCGGTCACATTCCCGGTGCCATAAATCGCCCCTTTGACCAGGACACTCAAAAAACAGGAGAAATGCTTGAATTCAAACCCATCCCGGAGTTGCAGACAGTGTATGAAAAAATCATTCCCGAAAAAAACAGTCCTGTGATTGTGCATTGCCGTAACGGGCATCAGGCCAGTCAAACCTTCTTCGTCCTCAGGCATCTCCTGGGTTATTCGAATATCCTCTGGTATGACGCAGGCTGGACAGAATGGGCGGCAAGAACTGATCTGCCTGTTAAAATCGGTGACAGCCCTTGAAGTATTTTCAAGGAGACCGAAAAGATAAAAGGGGGTCGGACCAAGCAGATTTTTTCAACCCACTGTTAATAAAGGATAAAATTTTAAAAACCCCCAAAAAACAGCTCTTATAAACCCCATTTTGACCCCTAAATGGGGCTTATAAGGAAATATGGTCGGATAATTTGGTGTTAAAAAGTTCAAACAAGCCAAATGAAGACGGATAAACCGCTTATTTGGAATCGTTAAGAAATTTCCTATACATAGGATCTTTACATGATTCCTGTATCCTTCTGAGAAAGCGCAAATTCGCGCTCCCCTTAACGAAAGGTGTTTGTAACAATGTCATATATAAACCATCTGCTGAGCCCTGCGTAACGACCTTTGATGAGTTTGTGCGATTGGCTGATTATTCTCTGATGGATACCTTGAATGCCGACCCTGATGCCACCGGGGATGGTGATGATCACCGTGCCCGTCAGGTTTTTTCTGGTCATTTCGTACCTGTGAAACCCACGCCGCTTCCAGAACCAGAATATGTAACCCATAGCAGCACTTTTTTTAATGAACTTGGGCTGAGCGACGAGCTGGCGCTTAATGCAAAATTTCGCCAGGTATTCTCTGGTGATCTTTCTGCTACGCATGAGCCTATGCGTCAGGTTGGCTGGGCGACTGGCTATGCATTGTCGATTTATGGCACCGAATATACCCAACAATGTCCATTTGGTACGGGTAATGGTTATGG
>VMSR01000280.1 GCA_013792075.1 Desulfobacula sp. | reverse complement strand
CCCGTATTAGACATACGAAAACCTTCGTGGTTGAGTTTTATTAAATTCTGCTGGTTAAACTTTTATTGCAGACTTCATGCCTGCTAATTAATTTTCAGTTTTAATAAAATGAATTTCACTGAATGTCAATTGATTTATTTTATGGTAATGCAATAATAGCTATTGATCAATTATCATTATTACTCGTCATTAATCCGGTTCTGTAATCTTCGAATATATATTCGATCAATATATCTAATAGAAAAAATCAATACAAATTGATTGTTCCAATCAGAACAATCAATTTGATTTTCTGTATCTGTCTGGCTTATGAATGTTCCATTTTAATCATGAAGAATGGGTAGTATTTATGATCAGTGCAGGTATAGATATTGGATCAAGATCAATAGAAATTGCAATTCTTGAAAATGGAAACATCAAAGAATTGAGAAAAACAGATACCGGGTTTGATCCCATTGGTCAGGCAAGAAACCTGATTCGTGATCTGACATTTGATGTGATCCTGGCCACAGGGTATGGAAGAAACCTGTTTGAAATCGAACATGATGCCTCAACAGTTACCGAGATTAAAGCCCATGCCAGGGGTGCAGTCTTTACTTTTCCTGGTGTGTCAACAGTCCTGGATATTGGTGGACAGGACAGCAAAATCATAAAACTGAATGCTGCCGGAAATGTCATCCGGTTTGAAATGAATGACCGGTGCGCTGCAGGCACAGGCAAGTTTCTTGAAATAATGGCAAAAACCCTTGGTTTTGAAATCGAGACCTTTGGTGATCAGGCCATGAAAGCAAAAAAAGATCTGAACATCAGCAGCATGTGCACGGTGTTTGCCGAATCAGAAGTCACCTCCCTGGTTGCAAAGGGTGAAAATCCAAATGAGATTGCCCGGGGATTGCATATGGCCGTGGTAAAAAGAGCGGCTTCTATGCTGAGACGGGTTTCCCAGGAAGGACCGATTGTTTTTACCGGTGGCGTTGCCAACAATCCTTGTATTGCAAAGCTTCTGGCGCAGGAAACACAAAGGGAAATCCTTATTACTGAAAATCCGGAAATGAACGGTGCCGTTGGTGCTGCGTTGCTTGCAATGGAAATGAACACAAACATGAAACAAAAAAAGGATATGAAAAATGAAACAGGACCTGTTTAAAAAACTCCAGCAAATCGCGGAACAAAATCTTCTGGATATTGAAACACATAAAAAAAATGGAAATCATGTAATTGGGTTCTATTGCCTTTACGCCCCGACTGAAATTGCAGTGGCAGCCGACGCCATCCCGCTTCCCTTATGCGGGACCCGCCAGGCACCCATAGAGGCGGCGGAAGAAGTCCTCCCCAGGAACCTGTGCCCGCTTATCAAAAGCAGTTACGGATTTGCTGCAACAGATACCTGCCCGTTTTTCAGGTTTTCAGACATGATCGTGGCAGATACTACCTGTGACGGAAAAAAGAAAATGTTTGAAATCATGGCGGATATTAAGCCTGTTCATGTTTTACAGCTTCCCCAGAACCAGGATTTCAGCATATCCCTTGCACCCTGGAAAAGTGAAATTGAAAAATTGATAACGATTCTTGAAACATTTACGGATAAAAAAATCACCCGGGAAAAAATTAGTTTTGCCATAGCGCTTCTGAATAAGGAACGAAGGGCAAAAAAACGCCTCATGGATGTGACCAAGGCCAAGCCTTCTCCATTGACGGGAATGGAACTTGTCGAGATACTGTTTAAAACCGGTTTTTTTGCTGACAAGGAAAAGGGCATCGACCTGATCAATGAAATCGCAGATGTCTGTGAGCAATTGATTGAGAAAAAAGAAAGTCCCTACACTTTAAAAACTCCCAGGATTCTTCTGACAGGTGTGCCCATCGGGCTTGGATCGGACAAAGTGGTTAAAATCCTTGAGCAGTCCGGTGCCAATGTGGTGGCATTTGAAAACTGCAGCGGGTATAAACAGACCTTTCAGGTGGATGAAATAAAAGACCCTGTAACGGCATTGGCAGAGCAATATCTGTCCATTCCATGTTCCGTCATGAGCCCCAACCAGGGAAGAATCGACCTGCTCAAAGAGATGATAAAAGAATTCTCCATAGACGGCGTCGTGGATCTCACCTGGCAGGCCTGCCATACCTACAATATTGAATCGCATCATATCGGAAAACTGGTTCAGGATTCTTATCATCTTCCCTTTCTCCACCTTGAAACAGATTATTCCGAATCCGATACAGAGCAGCTCAGGGTTAGAATAGAGGCATTCCTTGAAATGATGTGATGAACAAACTGCCTTAACAAAACATGAAAAATTAAATGTTCAATTTCAATTTAATAGTGAGCACTTATGGTATAAAAATGGACTATGGCCACCACATAGGCACTGATTATAACCATTTCAATTAATCTCCCGTTGGAAATCGAACAAAATGGTTTTTGAAAGCTGCTTAAAAAATGTATAATTATTTTATTGTCTGATTCATTCGGGCAAAGAATCAATTAATTTAAATCAAGGGGGGCCATCATGAAAACTTCAAAAGCCATAAGAATTTTCCTGAAATACCATCAGATGAATTCAAAAAAAACACCACTGTAAACTACAAATGTTTCCTGGCTGTTTTTGAAAAAGAATTCGGCCATTATGAAATGTCCGTGATTTCTTCGGATGATGTTATGAATTTTCTTGTAACAGTCACTGAAGGGCATAAAGCTTCAACCAAGAAACTCAAATATTCCCTTCTGAAAACTTTTTTTAATTTTATTAAAACTTCAATTGATCCCAAAATTACCAACCCTTGTGATTCACCTCTACTAAAAAAAACTTTCAAAGTTCCAAAAGGCCAACCTTGGACAATTCTTGATAAAGATGTCATTGATGAAATTATTTTTAAAACAGGCACTCTCAGGAACAGATTGATACTTGAATTGATGGCAAGAGGCGGAATGAGGATTGGAGAGGTTCTGAAACTAAGGGCAAATAATGTAAATGATCGAAAACTATTTCTGATTGATCCGAAAAGCGGTCGCCAATCTGAAATCGTCTTCATACCCAAAAAGGTAGCCGACCGTTTGCGTGAATATTGCAACAGAACAGATCCAGGAGGATGATAGGGTTTTTCCATTGGGATACACAAGAGCCCGGGAAATTGTGAAAAATGCTGGTAACAAAATAGGGGTTATTGTAAAACCTCATGATCTCAGAAGGCATGCCGCAACCTATGCAAGCAGATCCGGGGTACCAATCGAAATAGTATCAAAAACCATTTTGCGTCATGCAAATTTGGCGACCACACAAAGATATCTTGGAAAAGTTAGTGACAATGAGGCCATCTATTGGATTGAAAATATTTACCGGTAAAAAATCAGGGGGATCGGATAATTTTCAATCCCCCCTTCTAAAAATTGTCACCAATGGCTTGAAATGCCAGTAGTCGCCCACATTTGGTAGGAATATAGGACCTTTTCATCGACACATTAAAAACCTTTTTACAATTCCAAAATCCGTCCCAGTAAATGATATTTTCTAATTAAAACTATTGAGGATACAAATGATATCTGTAAAATCTCAGATCAGGAACAATCTTAAATTGGATAATCTTGAGCGCAGCAAATTTATTTTTCATGCATGCCTTTCATGTTTTTATCTACAAAAAGCATCTATCCTTATCTTTCAAAGAAAAGCTTTTTATAGTCATTCGGGCATCACTTTATCAGGCCAGGGGGGGTGTCCGTGGATTTATGCTATTGATCTAAAACATCTCTTATGAGTTTTGCAATCTTCGACATTGATACGGGTTTCATTGCATAGGCAGAGATATTCAACTCTTTAGCTTTTTCTTTATCCATTACTGCACTGTGGCCTGTGCAGATTATAATCGGTATATCCGGCCGCAGCTCCCTTAATTTTTCGGAAAATGTCATTCCATTCATCCTGGGCATGGTCATGTCGGATATAACCAGGTCAAAAAAATCCGGATTGACTTCAAAATCTTTCAAAGCCTGTATTGGATTGATCCTGGCTTCAACCGCATATCCAAGTTTCGTCAATACCTGTTTTGCCATATCGACAATCGCTGGTTCATCGTCTACAAAAAGGATTGTTTCTGTTCCATGGGGATTTGTTTGGGTTTCAGATTCCGGTTCCTTTCCCGTGAGTTCGGCAATCACCGGGAAAAACAGGGTAACGATAGTTCCCTGACCGGGCACGCTTTCCACGAAAATATCTGCGTTATGATTTTTTAAAATGCCGTGAACAATGGCAAGACCCATTCCTGTTCCTTTTCCGACCTCTTTGGTCGTAAAGTATGGGTCAAATATTTTTTCACGAATTTCGGGATTAATGCCCGAACCCGTATCTTTTACAACTACCTCCAGATATTTTCCGACAGCCATATCCTTAAATATTCCACCAAGACTCCTGTTCAGCTCAAAATTTTTTAAAGAGATTTCTATTACGCCGCCGGTCAGGGGAATGGCATGGGCTGCATTGGTGCATAAATTGATGATCACCTGATGAATTTGTGTCGCATCTGCAAGTATGGTATCGCAGGTGTCCGGAAGGTTTTCATGGATTTCAACAGTTGACGGGATGGATGATTTGAGCAGTTTTATACATTCTTTAATCTCTGGTATGATATTCAGCGGTTTTTGTTCATTTTCCGTTTTCCGGCTGAAATTCAGCAGCTGTCTTACAACATCCCTTGCACGGAGGCTGGCGGTTTTGATTTCCTTAATATTATTCTGGACCGGGCTCCCATCCTGCAGATCATCAAGAGCCAGCTCCGCATTTCCCATTATGATCCCGATAATATTGTTAAAATCATGGGCGATACCGCCTGCCAGGGTTCCGATAGATTCCATCTTATAGGCCTGCCGCAATTCATTTTCCATGATTTTAAAGTCTGTAATATCTGTTGCGATCTGCAGACGCACATACCCGCCGTCCGGCCATTTGATGGCACGGTCATGATTGATATACCACCGGTTGACAACCGGGTTTCTATCATTCCAGATATGAACACCGGTGGGGTTCCCATTCTCATCCAACAATTTTTTGTTTGTACATGACTCACAGGGGCCGGTATCTTCACGAAAAACCTGCCAGCATTTTTTGCCGGTTAAATCAACTTTGAAGGTGTCTTTCATATATTTGTTCATAAATAAAATTTCATAAGTTTTCATATCAGCAACATAAATGGTTGCATCAATACCATCCAGCACAGAAAGAAAGGTCTCTTGGGAAGTGTTCAGAGCAGACTCAAAATTTTTCTGTTCTGTAATATCCCGCCCAGCGCCAATAATAGAAATAATTTTGTTGTTTTCGTCCAGAACCGCATTATCTATCCATGCCAGCCATTTCCACCCGTCTTTTGTCAGAGCCCGCTGTTCCATATAAGCGGTATAAGGCGGATGAAATAGTGCTTCCATTGCTTTTTGTGTGGATGCAAGATCATCCGGATGGACCAAGGGCATAAAACTGTTGCCGATTAATTCTGCTTCTGTCTTTCCGAACATCCTGCAATAGGACTGGCTGGCGAATTGAAACTTTCCATCAGGATCAACTTTAACCACCAGATCCGTCTGGTTCTCAACGAGCAGCCGATATTTTTCTTCACTTTCCTGCAGGGCCTTTTCCGCCCGGGCATGCTCGATGATTTCTTTTGAAAGATGCTCTGTTCGTTCCTCAACAGATTTGTTCAATTTCCGGTTAAAAAGCAATAAAAATGCTGTAAATAAAATGATGAGCAGGACAATACCTGACAGCAACCAGACCACCTTGATCAGCTTTTCATAATTGGGATTAAATTTCGGATCAAAAATAAATCCCTTTAATGAATATTTAGGGGACAGCATATTTAATTTAACAAACGTATCTGCGATATGCTGCCAGCGTCCCGGGTTCATGTGACCCACGGGTACAAGTTTTGGCAATATCAGTGCTTCCATTGCCTGGAATTCGTACTCAAGCTGATCCCGATCGCTTTTTGCACCATACCGGTCTATGAGGAGATCAATCATTTCTCCTGGATGTTCCATGGCATATTCCCACCCCTGGAAACTGGCATTTAAAAAGGCATTCACCCTATCTCGGTGATGTTTAACCTCGTTGTCAGTTGTGTAGAGGCAATCGCCATAAAAATCGATCCCATAGGTAAGTGGTTTAATATATGAGTAAGGAATTCCTTTTTTCTGGAGATAGTATGGCTCATTGGTAATATAGGCGGTCATTGCATCGGTTTCATTCCGTATTAATGACTCCGGGGTCCAGGAATGAGGTTGTGTTATAAAATGATCAGAGTCAATTCCTTCACTTTTAATCATTGCTATAAATTCAATATCTGTACCAGGGATGTACATGACTCTTTTACCAACAAGGTCAGCCGGAGAATTGATGCCGGAGTCATGTTTTAACAGCAGGATTAACGGGGAATGTTGAAAAATTGAGGCGATGACAACAACGGGCTTTCCATCCATCCGGTCCAATAAGACATTTGGTCCCGTCACAAGATAGTCTGCCCGGCCGGAAAAAAGCTCATCAGTAATATTTATTTGTGGTCCGCCTTCATGTAAAATGACATTTAATCCAAGTTTTGTATAATAACCCTTTTCAATTGCTGCGTAGAATCCGGCAAACTGAAATTGGTGGTACCATTTGAGTTGAAGCACAATGGTATCCTCTGCTCCGGCAAGGCGAACGGGCGCAAAAAACCATATCAGTATAAAAAGGAATCCGAGTAATAGGTTATAAATATTCTTTTTACCGAGTAGCATAATTTAAAAAAAGATGGTGGTTTTCGTCATTTTTTATTTATATCACAATCTTTTGATACAAATGTAAATAATTGTTTAAATTTATTTTTGGGCGGTACTGT
>VMSR01000271.1 GCA_013792075.1 Desulfobacula sp. | reverse complement strand
TGACTTTTGTCAGTGCCCCCACTGCCCTCTCAGCATTCAAACCCATCCCTATTGCCCGTTGATCGCGAATACGGTCACCATCGTAAAACGTTTTGAGCATATGTTATCCTATGATGAAATTCACCTGAAAGTGATTACGGAAGAACGGGTAATATCCCAGGACACCACGATCCAGAGAGCCATCAGCTCCCTTCTCGGGGTTGTCAGTGCAACCAGCGGCTGCCCCCATACTGCTTTCTTTAAGCCAATGGCACGTTTTCACCTCCCTTTATCCAGTGAAGAGGAAACCATATTTCGGGTAACTTCCATGTTTATGCTGGCGCAATATTTCCTGAAAAAAGAGGGGAAACCTGTCGATTTCCAGCTTAAAAACCTGGAACGCATTTATCAGAACATCCATATTGTGAATGATTCCATCTCAAAGCGCCTGCGGGCAGCCAGTAAAACCGACTCTGTGGTGAACTCCATTGTCCTGCTGGATTTATATGCTAAAAATTTACCGTACGTCATTGAAGACTCTTTAGAAGAAATCTGTCATCTGTTTGAACCATTTCTGAACGAAAACGATATTTCAGCCTGACCCTCCTCCCTGGGAAAGCCCCAAATATATCATGAAAAAATCCTAAATTGAGCGATTGTCGAGGTTGCCGTAGCTACAAGGAAGATGGCATTTCGCGCTATAATGTTCTGTTCGGTATGTCGTCTGACGCAGTAGATGCGGTAAGATCGGCAATCCCTATGGGTTTTAAATTTTAAGAATTCAAATAGATAGAATCCTCTTCAACTATTTCTAAATTCAATATTCTTAAAATTAAAACGCTCACTTTAGGAAAATTATTTTTTGTATGGTTTCAGCCTGGCATGCTCTTTGTATTAAAAACTCATCAAACATAACAATTAATCGGGATGCCTTGTATGATAAGCAAAATTACTCAAAAAATCAAAAAGTTAAAAATACCAATGGCATGCCTCTTCTTTGTATTACTTGCCATGCCGGCATTCGGAAATGACCGGTTTTCCAAAATTGAAATTAATAATTTCAATAAGTTAACCTCTTACCGTGAGACCGGAGTATCTTTCCTGGCCAATAGAATCGGAATGCTCGCGAACATCACCAGCACAAACAATGGATTTGTATTATGTGAATTGCTGAATTTAGGAGACACAAAGCTAAACATCTGTTATTTAAAGAAAGGTCTAAAAACCATGCCGATTTTAGATCTTAACCGGCTGTTTTTGGAAGTGAAGCTGGATTTTTAAAATCAAAAAAAGAGCTGCTTTTACACAAAGAAAATTCAGATCCATCCCTCCATCTGTATAGAATGCTGCACCCCGATAGTGACAATTTGTATACCTCTGCTGGCAAAAATTGTCAGAATCTTTGAAGTAACCACCTAAATATAAAAAGACTTGCAACCAATTGTGGTCGCAAACCTTCTAATATCATTTGGCTGAGGGACCAGGATTTGAACCTGGATTGACGGAGTCAGAGTCCGTAGTCCTGCCGTTGGACGATCACCCAGCATATTTAACGTTGGGTATATACATCAAACCCGGAAGTGAGTCAAGAATAAATTTGGCTGAAAATTTGGTAATTGCCCGTTAAATATGATAGATTTCCGATCAGAAGGAGATGGGATAAAAATGGCTTTCACCCCGTCCCAAGGAAACATTGGACTGAAAAAATTGTCAGGATTGCTGAAGCTTGGGAATCAATTTTAAAATGCTGTTTTATCAGGAGAAGAGGGTATGGCTGTAACCGTATTGATCAAAAGAAAAGTGACTTACGGCAACGGGGAGCTTCTGGAAAATCTTTACCAGGAGCTGGTTGAACTTGCCAAGGAGCAGAAGGGGTATCTGGGGGCTGATACCATGCGGCGGGTGGATGTTCCTGATGAGTATCTGATAATTTCAAGGTGGGAACGGATTGAAGATTGGTCAAAATGGTTGATAAGTGAAGGGCGGAGGTCATTTCAGGAACGGATCGATGCCTTGACCGATTCAAAAACAAGATTTGAGATATATGAGCATTAAAGAAATCACACGGGCTTGCAATGATAAACGCATGGTTCTGGGCGATGGGTTAAAGGGAATGAAAAAGGTTGCCCTGGCATTTTCAGGCGGGGTGGACTCCACGTTTCTTTTGGCCCTGGCATGCCAGGCTGGCCTTGAAAAAGTTCTGGCCATCACCGTGTCTTCCCAGTTTTTCACCAGGGCGGAAAAAGAACTTGCCCGAAAACTGGCCAAATCTCTGGAAGTGGAACATATTTGTCTGGACCTGGATATTCTGGAAAGAAATGAGGTGGTGCAAAATACCCCCGAAAGATGTTATTTTTGCAAACGCCACATTTTTTCATTGGTTCGAAAAACAGCGATTCACCATGGGATAGACAGGTTCCTCCATGCCGTTAATACAGATGATTTGGGCGATTTTCGGCCTGGGCTTGCGGCGGCAAAAGAGTTGGGGTTTGTTGCGCCCCTGGTGGATGCCGGGTTTTCAAAACAAGAAATCAGGGCCTGTTCGAAACAAATGGGGCTTACAACCTGGGATCTACCGTCCCAGTCCTGTCTGGCCACCCGAATTCCCTACCATGAACCGATTACCCGGGAGAAACTTGGGATGGTGGAGCAGGGGGAGGCTTTTTTGAGGGAACTTGGGTTTGGCAATGTCCGGGTGCGGTGCCATGGTACCATGGCCCGGATTGAAATGGACCCAGGGGAGATTTTGACCCTGGCCCGGAAGGATATGCGCCAAAGCGTATCCCGGGGGTTGAAACAAATCGGGTTCACCTATGTCGCCTGTGACCTTGACGGGTATACACCCGGTAATATGAATACTTTTTTAACAAAATGAGAGAAACATGAAATATTCATTGGCCAAACCAGGGCGGATATTTGTTGTTCGCCTTGAAGACGGCGATGTGGTCCATGAGGCCATTGAGGCCCTTGCCATGGAGCAAGGGATACTTGCGGCCTCCATGATTATCCTGGGCGGGGCGGATGCCGGCAGCACCCTTGTGGTAGGACCTGAACAGGGGCGCGTGTCGAAGATTGTGCCGAAAACCCGGGTATTGGACAATGTCCATGAAGTGTGTGGCACCGGCACCTTGTTTCCCGATGAACGCGGGAAACCAATACTGCATTTGCACATGGCCTGCGGCCGGGGGTTTTCAACGGTGACGGGTTGTGTACGAAATGGGGTGCGGGTGTGGCAGGTAATGGAGGTTATTGTGCATGAACTTTTGGATTCAACCGGGATGAGGAAAAAAGACAGTGCAACGGGTTTTGATCTGCTGATTCCCTGATGGCTGGGCGGTGGGCCAGGTTACAATGAAGTCCATGAAGATGCATGAAGGGATTAGTACCTCCCTTCATGCATCTTCATGGTTTTTTCATTATCCGGATCGGAACCGGGTCTGGTTTATCGGGTCTGGATTTCAAGGCCGTTAAAAAAGTAGCCGATTTCAAATGCAGCTGTTTCGACGGCATCGGATCCGTGCACCACATTTTTTTCAATGTCGGTTGCAAAATCTTTTCGAATGGTGCCTGCTTCGGCATCTTTGAAATTGGTAGCGCCCATGAGCTTTCTATTTTTGGCAATTACCCCATCCCCTTCAAGAACCATTACCACAATGGGGCCTGATGTCATGAAATCGGTAAGGCTGTCAAAAAAAGGCCGTTCCTTGTGAACTGCATAAAATCCCTGGGCCTGGGGTTTGGACAGGTGGAGCATTTTCATTGCGGCAATTTTAATACCGGCAGTTTCAAAGCGCTTGATGACTTCACCGATGACGTTTTTTTTAACCCCATCGGGTTTGATGATAGAGAGTGTTCTTTCCACGTGTTTTTTCCTTTTTGTTGCAATTTAAAATAAATTTTAAAACGGGCTTGAAAAATAGCACACCAGTGTATTATAAGTCAATCTTTATGAAGTCTATCATCAATGAAACAAACAGAATAACAGGACCTTAAGCGGCAAATGAATATTTTGCGGATAGGGGTGACAGGGTCGGCCGGATCTGGTAAAAGTCTGGTCTGCCAGGGATTGAAAACCCTGGGCCTTGTGACCCTGGATTGTGATCAGATTGCCCGCCAGGTGGTTGCACCCGGACAAAAAGCCTATGAGGGGGTGAAGGCCTTGTTTGGTTTTGGTGTGGTCAAACAGGACAAAACCCTTGACAGGGAAATGATGCGAAATCTTGTGGTCAGCCGGCCTGATTTGCGAAAACAGCTTGAGGCCCTGCTCCATCCCCTTATCGCTGAACAGATGGTTTTACAGATGAAGACGGCTGTCTATGACAAAGAGCCTGCCTGTGCTGTGGAAGTTCCTCTCTTGTTTGAACTGGGCATGGAGAATAAATTTGACCTGACCCTGGTTGTCGTGGCATCCCGAAAACTATTGCTGGAAAGGATTTCCAAAAGGGATACGGTCTCACTTGCGAGTGCGGGAAAGATCCTGGATCTTCAGATGGCCCAGGAAAAAAAAATACAACAGGCGGATTATGTGATTGAAAATAATGGGAAGCCAGGTGAACTCTTTGAATCCGTTGAAAAATTTTACACTATAATTAAAAAAGAATTCTTGACAATAAAATAATAATGCCTTAATTATCAGGTGTACTTCTAAAAATTTCGATCATCTGTCTATTTTCTATTTTTTCTACAAACACTTAGACTTCCAGATTGTCAAAATCAAAAAGGTATCCCTTAAAAAAGCAATCCCAAAGAAACCAATCCAAAATCAAACCAAATGAATAAAGAACCGGGAGATTGAATGAATCTTGTAGACCTCAATAAGATGAAGATTAGTGAACTGTCAAAGCTTGCAAAAGAGTATAAAATTCAAGGTTTTGGCGGCCTTAAGAAACAAGATTTGATCTTTGCTTTGCTCCAGGCCAATATTGAAGAAAGCGGTCAGGTCTATGGTGAGGGGACCCTTGAAATTCTTCCGGACGGATTTGGTTTTTTAAGAGCTGCCGGCTATAATTATCTTCCCGGGCCCGATGACATCTATGTCTCTCCATCCCAGATCCGGCGGTTTAACCTGAGAACCGGAGACACTGTTTCAGGTCAGGTGCGCCAGCCAAAGGATTCCGAGCGATATTTTGCCTTGCTCAAAGTAGAGGCTGTGAATTTCCAGAATCCGGAGCTTGCCGCAGAGACCATTTTGTTTGACAACCTGTTGCCCCTTTATCCCGAGCGCAAGATGATGCTTGAGGATGCGTCGGATAATTATTCCATGCGCGTTCTTGATATGATGTGTCCCATCGGGTTCGGCCAGAGGGGTTTGATCGTGTCGCCGCCAAAGGCAGGCAAGACCATGCTGTTGCAGAATATTGCCAACTCCATGATCAAGGCGCACAAGGACATTATTCCCATGATCGTTCTCATTGACGAGCGGCCGGAAGAAGTGACCGACATGGCCCGTTCCGTTAATGCGGAAGTGGTGAGTTCCACCTTTGATGAACCTGCCGAGCGCCATGTGCAGGTGGCGGAAATGGTGATTGAAAAAGCTAAAAGGATAGTGGAACAGGGCCATGATGTGGTAATTCTTCTGGACAGTATCACACGGCTTGCCCGTGCTTACAACTCAGTGATGCCGCCATCGGGCAAAATTCTTTCAGGCGGGGTGGACTCCAATGCCCTTGATCGGCCCAAGCGCTTTTTCGGTGCTGCCCGGAATATTGAAGACGGCGGCAGTCTGACCATTATTGCAACAGCCCTGGTCGATACCGGAAGCCGGATGGATGAAGTTATTTTTGAAGAGTTCAAGGGAACGGGTAATCTGGAGCTGGTTCTGGACAGAAAACTTGCGGACAAAAGGATTTATCCGGCCATTGATATGAACAAGTCCGGTACCCGGAAAGAAGAATTGTTGCTGGAACCTTCGGTTTTGAATCGGGTCTGGATTTTAAGAAAATTGTTGTCAAGTTTGAATTCTGTTGATAGTATGCAGTTTTTACTTGAAAAAATGAAAGGAACAAAGGATAATGCAGAGTTCCTTGATTTGATGAATTCATAAGAATGGATAGGACAGTATCGATATTATTTTTAATAAAGACCCGAAGATTAAGGGTTGGTAAGGAGTTTTGCAGAAAATGAAAAAAGAAATACATCCCCAATACACAAAAACAATGGCTTCCTGCGCCTGCGGCGCAACCTTTGATGTGGGATCCACACGGGAAAATATCAAGGTTGAAATTTGTTCCCAGTGTCATCCGTTTTTTACCGGAAAACAAAAACTGGTTGACTCTGCCGGCAGGATTGACCGTTTTAAAAAGAAATATGCAGGATTTGAGGCAGCAAAACTCGTTTAAAGGCCATAATCCGGGAAATCAAATAAAGGGGGCTTCTTTACAAGTGCCCCTTTTGTGTTTGTAATTATGATTGATATACTATGATTGAAAAATTAAAAGGCATTGAAGAGCGGTTTGTTAAGCTTGAGCATCTCTTGAGTGACCCCAGCGTCCTGGCGGATCAGAAAAAATACCAGGAGTACCTGAAAGAACATGGCGAACTCAATAAGATTGTTCCGGTGTTCAGGGTTTACGAAGGGCTTTTGGGTGAACTCAAAGAGGCAAAAGAGTTTTTACGGGATGATGACCCCGATATTCGCAGTATGGCCAAAGAAGAGGTTCCCAGTCTTGAGCAACAGATTGCCGAGCTGACCGCCCAGATCAATCTCCTTTTAATGCCCAAGGACCCCAGGGATGAAAAAAATGTTCTCCTGGAAATCAGGGCGGGGACGGGTGGAGAAGAAGCTGGTCTTTTTGCCGGGGATCTTTTCAGGATGTACTCACGGTATGTTGAATCAAAATCCTGGAAAATGGAAATCATTGAAAAGACAAATTCCAGTTCCGGCGGATTCAAAGAAGTGGTATCCCTTATCCGGGGGAAAGGGGCCTATTCCAGTTTTAAATATGAGAGCGGTACCCACCGTGTGCAGCGGGTGCCGGAGACCGAGACCCAGGGGCGGGTTCATACCTCTGCCGTTACGGTTGCCGTCCTGTGCGAGGCCGAGGATATTGAAATTGAAATAAACCCATCCGATATCAAGGTGGATGTGTTCAGGGCGTCAGGCCCTGGCGGCCAGTCGGTCAATACCACGGATTCTGCTGTCAGAATCACCCATCTTCCCACGGGAATCGTGGCCACCTGCCAGGATGAAAAGTCCCAGCACAAGAATAAGGAAAAGGCCATGGGGGTTTTGAAATCCCGTGTTCTGGATGCAAAAACCAGGGAAGAAGAGGCAAAAAGAGCTGCCGACAGGAAGGGACAGGTTGGCTCCGGGGACCGGAGCGGCAGAATCAGAACCTATAACTTCCCCCAGGGCCGGATGACGGATCATCGGATCGGACTCACCCTTTACAGGCTGGACACTATTATGGAAGGGGATATCCAGAATATTATCGATGAGCTTAAAACCTTTAACCAGGCCCAGTCACTAAAAGATATGGGTTAAGGGACGGTGATTGACTGGACCATCATCAAGATTCTCGCCTGGACGGAATCCTATTTTACACAGCATTGTGTAGACAGTCCCAGGCTGACCGCCGAGATTCTTCTTGGCTTCAGTCTGGGCATTCAACGCCTGGATCTTTATCTTCAACATGACAGGCCCTTGGAAAAAAAAGAACTTGCCCAGTACAGGGCCCTGATTAAAAGGCGAATTGCCAGGGAACCGGTGGCGTATATCACAGGAGAAAAGGGGTTTTACGAATCCAATTTTCAAGTGAACCAGGGGGTGTTGATCCCCAGGCCGGACACCGAGATTCTGGTTGAGACCGCCATTGACCTGCTGGGTCCGTGCACGGATCCGTCCGGGGCCAAAAAAGTATTGGAGCTGGGGGTTGGGTCCGGGGCCATTGTGGTGTCCCTGGCCAAGGCCTGTCCGGGGCATGCCTATTTTGGTTGCGACCTTTCCTTTGTTGCCCTGACGTCGGCAATTGAGAATGCAGCCACCCTATCTGAAACGCCCATCCGCTTTTTCCAGGGAGACTGGTTTGATGCCGTTCAAAATCAGACAATTTTTGATTTAATTGTGTCCAACCCGCCTTATATTCCCACAAAAGAAATACAAGGGCTGGCCCCTGAAATTAAAACCCATGAACCCCGGCTTGCATTGGACGGAGGGACTGACGGGCTTGATTCCATTCGCACTATTCTGGAGAATGCACGGCATCACCTCGTGCCGGGGGGGCAGGTTCTGATCGAGATGGGGTATGATCAGGCAGAACAAGTGGCATCCATTGCAAACGCCTTTGTCGAATATGAAACCATTGAATTTATAAAAGACCTGGCAGGTCACACCCGTCTGGCCAAGGTTAAAAAAATAAATTGATTATCCCACGCTTATTTGATATATACATTGGGATTTTGCTAGAAGAATAAAAACGCACATCCATGGACCTGAAATCCGGTGCTTTTAAACGAGTCGATTTTTGGGGAAGAAGTGGGTGAAGGCAACAAAAACCATTAATTAATTTGGAGAACAGATGGCTTACATTACAATTAGAGAACTTTTGGAAGCAGGTGTTCATTTCGGACATCAGACAAAACGGTGGAACCCGAAGATGAAAAAGTATATCTTTGGTGCAAGAAACGGTATTTACATTGTTGATCTTCAGCAGACGGTAAAGCTGTACAAAAAAGCCCATGATTTTATAAAAAATGTGGCCGCAGAAGGTAAGGATATCCTTTTTGTCGGCACCAAAAAACAGGCATCCGAAGCCATTTATGAAGAAGCCAATCGTTCGGAATCCTATTATGTTGAAAACAGATGGCTGGGCGGTATGCTCACCAACTTCCAGACCATTAAGAATAATATTACCCGGTTTCATTTTTTGAATTCCATTGAAAATGATGGATCCCTTGAAAATTATCCCAAAAAAGAACAGGCCAAAATGCTCAAGGACAAACAAAAACTTGAGTTTGCCATCGGCGGCATCAGCAACATGAAACGTCTGCCAGGCGCCATCTTTATCATTGATCCCAAAAATGAGGCCATTGCCGTTAAAGAGGGCAAACGTCTCGGGATACCCATCGTTGCCGTTGTTGATACAAATTGTGACCCCGATGATATTGATTTTGTAATTCCCGGAAATGACGATGCCATCAGATCCATTCGGTTGTTTGCTTCCCGTATCGCCGATGCCACCATTGAAGGGCATCAGATTTACCAGGAACGACAGAATGCCGAATCGGACAAGGGCGAAGCAGAAGGCCGTCCGGCTGAAATAAGTGACGTAAAAGTCGGTATTGAAATGGTATCCGATGGATCAGACGGTCCTGTGGTTGAAAAAATTATCAGAAAAACCGCGCCGGTTGAAGAAACAATAGAAGCCACGGAAGAAGTGACTGAATAAAGACAATAAGGAGCAAAATAAAATGGTGGAAATTTCCGCAGCAATGGTTAAGGAGCTTCGCGAAGCGACCGGCTCTGGCATTATGGACTGTAAACGGGTTCTTGCCGAAGCAGAGGGTGATTATGAACCAGCAGTGGATCTTCTGAGAAAAAAAGGTCTTGCCAAGGCAGCAAAACGGGCAGGGCGTTCCACTTCTGAAGGCCTTATCCATTCTTATATTCATACCGGTTCAAAACTGGGTGTGCTTGTTGAAGTGAATTGTGAGTCTGATTTTGTGGCAAAAACAGAGGATTTCGAAACCTTTGTGAAAAACATCGCCATGCATATTGCAGCGGCCAATCCTGCTGGTTTGAACCCGGAAGACGTGGATCCGGCCGTTATTGCAAAGGAAAGAGAGATTTTCCGGGCCCAGATGCTGGAAGAGGGCAAGCCGGAAAATATGATTGACAAGATTGTGGACGGTAAGATTGAAAAATTTTACAAAGATGTCTGCCTCATGAGTCAGCAATATGTCAAAGATCCCCAGAAAACCATTACAGATGTCCTAAAAGAAACCATTGCCAAAATCGGTGAAAATATTCAGATTAAAAGATTTGTACGTTTCCAAATAGGAGAGTAAATCTTGGAGAGAAAGCCTGAGTTTAAAAGGATTCTGATTAAACTGAGCGGTGAAGCCCTGATGGGAAATCAGGGCTTCGGCATTACCCCGGAAATGATTCACTATGTGGCAGAAGAGATTGCCAAGGTCTATCGCCTTGGCGTGGAAATCTCTGTGGTTGTCGGCGGCGGGAATATTTTCAGGGGTGTTGCAGGCAGTTCTGCCGGTATGGACCGGACCTCGGCTGATAATATGGGAATGCTGGCAACCGTGATCAACAGCCTTGCCCTTTGTGATGCATTGGAAAAATGCGGTGTTCCCACACGGGTTCAGTCTGCCATTGCAATGGACAAGATTGCCGAGCCCTTTATCCTGAGAAAAGCCATTCGACATCTTGAAAAAGGCCGGGTGGTTGTTTTTGCTGCCGGTACCGGGAACCCTTATTTTACAACCGATACGGCTGCCGTGTTGCGGGGCCATGAAACCCGGGCCCAGATCCTTTTTAAGGCAACCCAGGTGGATGGCGTCTATGACAAGGACCCTGTGGTTCATGATGATGCAGTTCGATTTGATGAGCTGTCCTATATGCGGATCATTGAAAAACAATTGCATGTAATGGATATGACTGCCATATCCCTTGCAATGGAACATGACCTGCCCCTCCAGGTGTTTGATCTCCACAAGGCCGACAATATTTATAAAGCCGTCCTTGGTGAGGATATTGGCACCCGGATATATAATAAATAAACGGGTGGCAGGAACTAGTGTCAGTTAAGGTAAAAGGTTTTTTTTCTGATGATAGTTCCTGCTGACAGGTGTCAACCATTATTTAGGATGTATTGTTATGATAAGTGAAGTGCTTGAAGAAACCAAAGACAGGATGGGGAAATCCCAAAATGCTTTTGAAAAAGAACTGACAAAGGTGCGTACCGGCAGAGCTTCACAGTCAATGCTTGACGGCGTGAGAGTCGATTATTACGGTACACAGACACCCCTTCCCCAGATGGCCACTGTTTCCATTCCGGAAAGCCGGTTGATCACGGTAAAACCCTGGGATGTGAGCGTTATCAACGAGGTTGAAAAAGCCATTCTAAAGGCCAACATTGGTCTGACACCATCCAATGACGGAAAATTGATTCGGATTTCCATTCCCCCCCTGACAGAAGACCGAAGAAAAGAAATTGCAAAAAGTGCATCTAAAATTTGTGAAGACTATAAAGTGGCTGTCCGGAATATCAGAAGGGATTCCAATGAAATTCTCAAGGATCTTCAGAAAGATGGGGATATTTCCGAAGATGACAGTTTTAAGGCGCAAAAACAGGTGCAGGACTTGACCGACCTGTCTATCAAAACATTAGACGATATTTTTGCAGCCAAAGAAAAGGAAATTCTTGAAGTCTGATACAAGACAGGACCTGCGTCTTAATCCAGAAAAACTTCCTGCCCATGTTGCCATAATCATGGATGGCAACGGCCGCTGGGCAAAAAAACGGTTGATGAACCGGATTAAAGGTCATGAAAAAGGTTCCAAGACCGTTCGTTCCATTGTCACTGCAGCAAGAGAACTTGGCATTGGAATGCTCACCTTATATGCATTTTCCACTGAAAACTGGGCCCGACCCCAGGTCGAAGTCAAGGCCCTGATGGTTTTGTTAAAGCGATTTCTGGTATCTGAAAGAGATGAGCTGATGGCCCGGGGTGTCCGGCTGAACATTTTGGGGCAGATGGAAAAACTGCCCGAGGATATCCAGGAAGAGGCAGAAAAAACCGTGACCCTGACCCAAAACAATCAGGGCATGGCCCTGAACCTTGCCTTGAGTTACGGCAGCCGCCAGGAAATTTGTGCCGGGATGCAAGCTTTGGCCCGTGAAATAAAGGCCGGTCAGATTCAACCCCATGAGATCACGGAAGAAATGATTTCAGACCATTTATATACACGGCAGATGCCAGACCCGGATCTGATTATCAGGACCAGCGGTGAATTCAGGCTTAGCAATTTTATGATGTGGCAGGCAGCCTATTCGGAACTTTTTATTACAGATACCCTGTGGCCGGATTTTACAAGAGAAGAATTTATTGAAATTTTAATAAACTTTCAAGAAAGGGACCGACGTTTCGGTAAAGTAAAATGCAGCACCTCAAACGATGGCTCACCGCAATAATACTTGGCCCCCTTGTCTTATGGATTCTTATAAAAGGCAGTACCCTTCTTTTGGCCGCTCTGGTATCAACCGTGGCCATATTTTCAATCCGGGAATATTTAAGAATTATTTGCAAGCAGGATGGAGGCGGGGCATCCCCTTGCCTTAAATTAATTTCCTATGCTGTTTCCATGGCGCTTATCATGGCTGCCTGGATGGGATCCTGGCAGGTTTTGTTCCTGGTCCTTGCCCTGAACCTGCTGGCCATGTCCGTCTATGTGCTTGCCCGATTTCCCCTGGACACCTTTGTTTTTGATATCATATCCAAGCAGGTCCTGGGGATTGTCTATATCCCGGTTTCCCTTTCTCTGCTGGTTTTTCTCAAAGAAATGGAAAGTGGAACATTTTGGATCATTTGGCTGTTGATTGTTATTTTTGCCAATGATACCGGTGCCTTTTATACCGGAACCTTTTTCGGGAAACATAAACTGGCTCCCAATATCAGTCCCAATAAAACCATAGAAGGTTCCGTGGGCGGAATCCTCACTTCCATGGTTGCCGGTTTTGTCTTTTCTTTTGCATTTTTTGACAATTTTACCCTGGCATTGCACACCCTTCCCTGTTCATTTCTGATGGCAGTGGCAGGTCAGATCGGGGACCTGTTCGAGTCGGCCATGAAGCGGGCGTCCAACATAAAGGATTCCGGGCGCATACTGCCGGGGCACGGGGGCATGCTGGACCGGATCGACGGGCTTTTGCTGGCCATTCCCGTTCTTTATGTGTATTTGGTGTTTTTGATATGAAGCACCTTTCCGTGCTTGGATCAACGGGTTCCATTGGTAGAACAGCCATGGATATTGTCAGGCGCTATCCGGACAGGTTCACTATCAAGGCCCTGACCGCGGCCAATAATCTAGCGCTCTTGGTTCGCCAGATTGAAGAATTTGAACCGGAAATGGTGGCCGTATTCGACGAGACCAAGGCCCTGGAACTGGCCAGGTCTCTGAAGGGTAAAGTCAAGCCCATTATTTTATACGGGGAAGAAGGGTATGTGACGGCTGCTGCCTGGGAAACCGCTGACATGGTTTTGCTGGCCATGGTGGGGGCCGCCGGATTGAAACCCGCCCTTGCCGCCATAGCGGCAAAAAAACAAATCGCCCTGGCCAACAAGGAGACCCTTGTCATGGCAGGCGATATTGTCATGGAAAAAGCCCGGGAAAATGGCGTGGATATTCTGCCCGTGGACAGTGAGCATTCGGCTATTTTTCAATGCCTGAAGGGCAACCGGACCCGGGATTTTAAGCGGATATTTCTGACCGCTTCGGGCGGGCCTTTTAGAAATCGTCCATTTGAAGCCTTTAAGGATATTACCCTTGGGGATGCCCTGAACCATCCCACCTGGGAGATGGGTCACAAAATTACCATAGATTCCGCCACCCTTATGAACAAAGGGCTTGAAGTTATTGAGGCGGTTCATTTGTTCGGCATTTCCCAGGACCAAATTGAAGTGCTCATACATCCCCAGAGCATTGTCCATTCAATGGTGGGATTTAAGGATGGTATCGTTCTGGCGCAGATGGGGGTTCCGGATATGAAAGCGGCCATTGCCTATGCCTTGTCCCAGCCTGGCCGTCTTGACCTGGAAATGGCGTTTCCTGATTTTTCAGCCCTTGGTTCCCTGACCTTTGATCGACCTGATGTTCATAAGTTTCCCTCCCTGACTTTTGCCTTTGAAGCCTGCAAACAAAGGGGAACCCTGCCGGCTGTTTTGAATGCAGCCAATGAGGTTGCCGTACAGGCGTTTCTTGAGAAGCGGATCGGTTTTCTGGGTATTTTTGAAATTATTTCCAACACCATGGGGCTTCACACCCGCATTGACAATCCTGATCTTTCAGGTATTATTGAAGCCGATAGATGGGCGAGGGAAAAAGCCAAATCTCTGATATAAAAGTGAGGGTTTAAATGGGTCACTCTGCTGTTGCATTTGTTGTTGTTATTGGTATTCTTGTTTTTTGCCACGAATTGGGACATTTTCTGGCCGCCCGGCTGTGCAAGGTAGGCGTTGATGTCTTTTCCCTTGGATTTGGTCCCAAATTTTTCAAAAAAAAAATAGGCCGGACCGAGTATTGTATTTCTGCCATTCCCCTGGGGGGATATGTGAAAATGGTGGGGGAGGAGCCGGGTGCAACCCTTGACCCCAAAGACAAGGCCCTGTCTTTTACCCATAAAAGTTTGGCCCAGAAAAGTCTTATTGTGGCAGCCGGTCCTGCCTTTAATTTTTTTCTGGCTTTGTTTATTTTTTATGTGCTGTATCAGTTTTCCGGGATATACATGGCAGCACCGGTCATCGGGAAGATTCTGGAAAATACGCCGGCCCAGAGTGCGGGGCTTAAACCCGGGGACAGGATCAAGGCCATTGATCAGAAATCCGTTGAGTCCTTTGAAGATATCTCCCGGGTGATCGGCACCGGCAATGGTGATAAGCTTGAAATTGTCATTGAACGGGAAGGGCAGATGACATCTGTAACCCTCATTCCCGAGAAGCGGAGTGCAAAAAATGTATTTGGCGAGGATGTGGACAAATATGTCATCGGTATTCTGGGAACCGGTGAGACCTTCCATAGAAGCTTGAATCCGCTCCAGGCCATGGGCCGTTCCATATCCGATACCTATGGCCTGGTGAAGCTGACCATTCTGTCTGTGGTGAAGATGGTTACCGGCAGCGTTTCCGCAGACAATCTGGGAGGTCCTTTGATGATCGCCCAGATGGCAGGGGAACAGGCCAAGGCCGGAGCCGTTAATTTTGTTTGGTTTATTGCATTGCTTTCTGTCAACCTGGGTATTATCAATTTGTTTCCCATTCCGGTCCTGGACGGCGGTCACCTTTTGTTTTTCGGGATTGAGGCAATTACGGGAAAAGCGGTGAGTGATAAACTGCGGGAAAAGCTGATTCAGTTCGGAGCAGCACTGCTGGTGGCATTAATGGTTTTTGTTTTTTATAACGACATTGTCAGAATGATCAATGGTTGATAAAACCAGGTGGATCAAATCGGGTGGATACTATGATTTCATGTATTGAAATTGCTCTTAAACAAGAGCTTCTGGATGCGGAAGCATCTTCCTTAAAGAAAAAGGCAGATTCCTATTTTGGAATCAAGATCATGTCGGCACGGTGTGTCCATATCGTGACCATTGACGCTGACCTGGATGGGGCAGGGCTTGATCGGGTAAAAGATGAGATCCTGACAAATCCCGTGACCCAGATTTCAAGTTTACTCCCTTTGGATATTGCGTTTGACTGGTGTGTCTGGATCGGATTTCGGCCCGGCGTCAAGGACAATGCCGGCGCAACTGCAATGGAAGCCATCTCAGATGTTCTGGGCAAGAGATTTGGGAAGGATGAAGGAATCTATACCTCCAAACGGTATTGTCTGAAGGGGGAAACCCTGACCCGGGAAAAAATTGAAACTTTGGCAGTCGAGTTGCTGTCCAATCCCATCATTCAGCAGTTTAAGATTTTTTCCATCAAGGAGTGGAATAAAAAAATTGGTGCCGATGTCAAACCGGCAAAGGTGATTCTGGACCATACCCCCTGTTGCAGCACCATCTGTATCGATTCCGATGAGATGCTTTCCCAGATCAGCGACCAGAGAAATCTGGCCCTGAACCCCCGGGATATCCCGGTTATACGGGCGTATTTCCTGGACCCGAAGGTTCTTAAGGAAAGGCGGGAAGTCGGGTTGTCCGTTCCCACGGATGTGGAGCTGGAATATATTTCCCAGGCCAGAAGCGACCATTGCAATCACAATACCTTTAACGGTATTTTCCAATACACCGATGCGTTTACCAATGAGCGTGTGGTGGAAAACTCTTTGTTCAAAACCTATATCCAACGCCCAACACTGGCCCTTAAGGAAGAAAAAGACTGGGTGGTCTCTGTTTTGTGGGACAATGCAGGTGTGGGAAAATTTGACGATGACAATAATTATGTGATCACCGGCGAAACCCATAACTCCCCTTCCAACATGGAAGCCTATGGCGGGGCCATCACGGGCATCGTCGGGGTATACCGGGATCCCATGGGAACCGGCCTTGGTGCCAAATTGTTCATGGGCAGTTTCGGATTTTGTGTGGGGGAGGTGGGGTATGACGGTCCCTTGAATCCGCCGTTGCATCCCAGGCGCCTTCTGGACGGCGTCATCGAAGGGGTTAAGGACGGCGGGAATAAGAGCGGAGTGCCCACCACCTTCGGCCAGACCCTGTTTGATCCGGGATACATGGGCAAGAGTCTTGTTTTTGTAACCGCTTTGGGGATCATGCCAGCCCTTATTGCAGGCAAACCCAGCCATAAAAAAACCACCTCTCCCGGCGAATTGATTATCATGAGCGGCGGCCGGGTGGGCAAGGACGGTATCCACGGGGTCACGGCCTCTTCGGAAAGTTATTCCGAGAACACACCGGCCGGCCACGTTCAGATCGGTGACCCCTATACCCAGAAAAAAATGCATGACTTTCTGTTGATCTGCAGGGACGAGGGGCTTACCACTTTTATTACCGACAACGGCGGGGGAGGCCTTTCTTCGTCTGTGGGCGAATCCGCCATGCTGTCCAACGGCTGCGAGGTCTGGCTGGATCGTGTTCCCTTAAAATATGAGGGTCTGGACATGTGGGAAATCTGGATTTCCGAATCCCAGGAGCGCATGACCATTGCCGTAAAACCTGAAAATCTGGATCGGTTCATGGAATTGTCCCGGGAGCATGCAGTGGAAAGCACGGTGATCGGCAAATACACCGATACGGGCAAACTGCATATCAAATACAAGGATGAAACCTGCGCCTATGTGGATATGGACCTGCTTGAAAAAGGATTTCCCTCCTGGGAATTTGATGCGGTCTGGCTGCCGCCGGAAACAAGGGGACTGACGGAACCTGTGATCAGCACACCCGCAGATTTTAACCGATTGCTGCTCGAGATGCTGGCCCGGCCCAATATCTGTTCCAAAGAATGGATCCTGAGGCAGTACGACCATGAGGTCCAGGGCGGTTCTGTGATCAAACCCCTGGTGGGCGTGAACCACAATATCCCGTCGGACGCGTCTGTGACGCGCCCTGTGCTGACAAGCCAAAAAGGGCTTGCCTTTTCCCAGAGTCTGCTGCCCTGGTATTCTAAAATCGATGCCTATCACATGATGGCCTGCACCATTGATGAGGCGGTTCGGCGGCTGATTTGTGTCGGCGGGTCTTTTGACCATATCGGAGGGGTGGATAATTTCTGCTGGCCCAATATCGGGTTTGATGAAAAGAAAAATCCCGATGGCAAATTTAAGGCAGCCCAGCTGGTCAGGGCATGCCGGGCCTTGAAAGACACCTGCATGGCCTATAAGATTCCCTTGCTTTCCGGCAAGGACAGCATGTATGTGGACGGGCACCTGGAAGGACAATTCGGAGAAAGGGTAAAGGTCTCTGCTCTTCCAACGGTTCAGTTTTCGGCAACTTCCGTTCTGGACGATATATCAAAATGTGTGACCATGGACCCCAAGGTGGCCGGCGATCTTGTCTATGTCATGGGCACAACGCAAAATGAGCTGGGCGCATCGGAATATTATGATCTGTTTGATAAAACGGGGAAAAATGTGCCGGAAGTGGATTTTGATGCCTGTAAAATACTCTATAAAGTCCTGGAAAAGGCCATTGATAAGGAATTGATTGCCTCCAGCCATGCCGTGGCAAGGGGGGGAATCGGGGTTCATCTATGTCTTATGGCCATGGCCGGACAGCTTGGCATGGAAATCGACCTGTCCTGCCTGCCCCTGGCCAATGCATTCAGGGGCAAAGGCGGCCTGTCCGATGATATCCTCCTGTTCTCGGAATCTGCCGGGCGGTTTATTGTAACCATTTCACCGGACAATAAAAACGTGTTTGAAAAATTATGTAAGGGACTTCCTGTCGCTTGTGTCGGGAGCGTCACCGACGCTCATACCTGTTTGAAAATAGACGGCAGGGATAAAAAATCCATTGTAAATTTGTCTTGTGATGTCCTTGATAAGGCATTTAACAAGACTTTTGGAGACCATATATGAAAAAGGTTAAAGCATTGATTTTAACCGGTTTTGGTTTGAATTGCGATACTGAGACAGCCCTTGCCTTTGACCTGGCCGGTGCCCAGTCCCATCGGGTTCACATCAATTCGTTGATTGCAGGCAAGGAAAAACTTGCAGACTATCATATCCTTGCCCTTGGGGGCGGATTTTCCTGGGGAGACGACCATGGGGCCGGTGTGATCCAGGCGCTAAAACTTAAAAACCATATTGGACAGGACCTGCTCTCCTTTGTGAATGAGGGAAAACTGGTCATCGGTATCTGCAACGGATTTCAGGCCCTGGTTAATCTGGGCCTTCTGCCGGGACTTGGGGCCGATTACACCCGGCGGTCCGTCTCCATTACTTTCAATGACTGCGGAAATTTCAGGGACCAGTGGGTTCACCTGGCAGGCAATGCCGACAGCCCCTGTGTCTTTTCCAAAGGAATTGATCTGGCAGACTATCCTGTCCGCCACGGAGAGGGCAAGGTCATTGCCGATCCCAAGGTCATTGCACAATTGATCGCCAACAACCAGGTGGTCTTCCGATATGCCGACAGCAAAGGTTTACCTGCAAAGGGCGCCTTTCCCTTAAATCCCAATGGGTCCATGTCGGATATCGCCGGTATCTGTGATCCCACCGGCCGGATATTCGGGCTCATGCCTCACCCCGAAGGATATAACCATTTTACAAACCATCCGGACTGGACCCGTCAAAAAGAGCAGCTCAAGCGCCGGGGGGAGACATTGGATACCGGCATGACAATTGGCGTTCGTTTGTTTAAAAACGGGGTTGACTATATCCGGGATACGTTTCTAAACCAACTCTAATTTTAATCTCTATAAGCGGAGCCGAACCAACGTGCTGGGAACCTTTGTCAATTGTGTGGCCATTATCTGCGGAAGCCTAGCGGGGATGCTGTTTAAAAAAGGCGTTCCTGAAAAATACAATCAGATCGTGATGCAGGCTATGGGGCTTGCCGTTATTCTGGTGGGAATCAAAAGTGCCCTGGGGTGTGACGATCTGCTCATTATCATCATCAGTCTGGCAATCGGCTCGGTTGTGGGGGAGTTTATCGGCATTGAATCCTATCTGGAAAGGGTGGGTAATTTTCTGGAAACAAAATTTTCGAAAAATTCCACGGGCTTTTCCGCAGGCTTTGTCACAGCGTCCCTAATGTATTGCGTGGGGTCCATGGCCATTGTTGGATCCCTTGAAAGCGGGCTTACCGGCAATCATGATACTTTGTTTGCCAAGGCCTGTATCGACGGAATCGTCGGGATTATCCTGACCACTTCTCTGGGAATTGGGGTCATGTTTGCCGCTGTGCCTGTGTTGGTTTATCAGGGGGGAATCACATTGATGGCAGGTGTGTTAAAACCATTGCTCATACCTGCCGTGGTCAGCCAGATGTCCGGCACCGGCGGGCTCTTGATCCTGGCCCTGGGACTGAACATGCTCCGGGAAAAAAAGATCAAGGTGGGCAATATGCTGCCGGCTGTTTTTGTTCCCCTGGTCTATTATTTGATCCGGTTAGCGTTCTGACGACGGTTTGATCCTCTATGATCCGGTTATTTTAAGATAAATGCCATAAGAAGCCCCGGATGGGTGGAATTTATCAGGAAAGGGTCAGGCTTTTTTTATTGTGATTTTTATCAATATTTTAGACTGAACAAAATGCAATAAAGAAAGCCTGACCCTATGTAAAACTGAATTTGGTTATTTTATTTGTTCTTGCATGGTAATATCATGTTTTCGTTCCTGAAGGGTTTTATGCCCCAGGCTCCGGTCATGCTCCTCGGAATAGGGGGAGGCACAGACTTTTTTCAATTTCTCAACCTTTCCTTCCACGTCCTGCCGTTCTTCGCTGGATAATTCTTCAATGCAACTATTATAAGTCTTTTCAATTTTGTGTTTAACTTTCGCTGTCTGGTGCCGTCTTACTGCTCTGTCTTTCATATGCTGGCTCCTTTATAATAGTAAATGATTTATACCCTTCATAAACGCCCTTGCTTGGTTTTTTCAATCATTAAGGACTTGCTCTTAACCAAACGATAAACACTTATAAACTATTTTGCAAGGGTCAATGGAAAAAAGTTTGCCAAGACTAAGAAAATAAACAAGTGCGTATAAGTTTGGTCTAATCATAGTTAAGGCGATCAAATCAAAAAATTATTGACTTTAGAGGGGCTGATATTTATAATTCCTCTATTCAAGAGATTAATTGAATAGAGGAATATGAAAAATCCCCCATGAACCTGAACAGGCGATTTGAAGATAAAAAATGGGTATTTAAGGAGATTGATTGAAAACGATTAAAAAGAATTCCATTGTGTTGATTGGAATCTGCCTGACAATCGGTGCCTTGTGGTTTACCAACCGGGCGGTTACCCCCAGGGATGCATCCTGGGAGGATGTGGTGGCGGAATCAAGGGCCGGTGGGTATAATCTTATAAAAATCGATGCGCTCTGGAAAAAATACCAGGAAGGTCCTGATACGCTTCTGATTGTTGATACCCGCCAGGAATGGGAATTTCGCACCGGACATATCAAACAGGCGGTCAATTTCTCCATGGAGCCGACCTGGCTCTCCCGATGGCAGAAAAGATCTTCCCTTGAAAAGTTTTTGGGGCCGGATAAAGACCGAACCATTGTTTTTTACTGAGCGGGCCTGGCATGAGTCCGAAGTGACTCGGCAGCCCGTGTGGCTGTAAAACTTGGCTATTCAAACATTTATCGTGATCCCTTGGGATATCCTGAATGGCAGGCAAAAGGATATCCGGTAAAAACTATTTCAGATGGGTCTATCGGTTTAGATCAGGCCGGAGGGGGGTCAGAGGGCGGCAAGGATAATGTCTACGGCCTTTTATACGGCTGGGCAATGATCTGGACGCTTCTGGGTGTTTTTGTCGGCGGCATGGCCTTGAACTTGACACCGTGCGTATATCCACTCATCCCCATCACCATATCCTATTTTGGTGGACGGGATGGTAAAGGGAAGACGATTGTCCACGGCATCTGCTATGTGGGTGGAATTGCCTTTACAAATTCAATGCTCGGTGTGTTTGCAGCCCTGACAGGCGGATTGATGGGGGCATTGCTACAGCATCCCCTGGTACTGATACTGATAGCCACTCTTTTGATTTTTCTTTCGCTCAGCCTGTTCGGGTTCTGGGAATTAAGGGTTCCATATAAACTTATGCAGGCTGCAACAAAATCACATGCCGGCTATTTAGGTTCATTGTTCATGGGGTTGATGATGGGGGTTGTTGCAGCCCCCTGCATCGGTCCGTTTGTCCTGGGTTTGCTTACCTGGGTGGCCAGCATGGGAAGTCCCTGGCTGGGATTTCTTATTTTCTTTACACTAAGCTTGGGATTGGGTCTGCCAATTTTTTTCCTGGCCTTATTTTCCGGCCGTATGCGTCGACTCCCCCGGTCGGGAGAATGGATGCTTTGGGTCAGAAAACTCATGGGCTGGGTATTGATGGGCATGGCTGTCTATTTTGTCCAACCGCTTTTTTCCAAAACCATCTGGACTTTTGTTATGGCAGGAATGGCTCTTTTTGCCGGGCTTCACCTGGGCTGGATCGATAAAACAAAAGCAGCCTTTAAAGCTTTTGAGTGGATTAAAGTGACAGCGGCCATGGCGGCCCTCGTGTTTATGACCCTTCTTTTGGGAACTTTTATTAACCAGGGCTCTGGGGCAAATTTTAATCCCTATGATGAAAAACTGCTGGTCCAGGCAAAGAAGATGGAGAAGCCTGTGATTATAGACTTTTCTGCAAACTGGTGCAGCCCCTGCCGAAAGCTTGATGATATTACGTTTCATGATGCAGGCGTGGTGGAACAGACAGCAAGGGATTTTATTCTGATCAAGGTGGACCTGACCCGCCAAGGCAATCCAATCCATGAAAAATTGCTCAAAGAATATCAGATCAAAGGCGTTCCAACAATTGTTTTTCTGGACAGGACCGGTCTGGAAATCAAAGCGCTGCGCTTGGTAGACTTTGAACCCCCTGGACCTTTCCTGGAAAGATTAAACAAGGCAAACAGATGAGATGGGTATCAATTTTTTTTTATATTCCGCTTTCACAAGTTGTCCCAGCAGGTTGATACCCTTTTCCAGTCTTGGACTCCATTTGATGCCGATGTTGATTCTCAGGCAATGCAGGTACCTGTCCGATGAAGAGCAGATGACACCGGGCAGGATAGAGATATTTTGCCCATAGGCTTTCTGATAAATGACCATGGTGTCAATTTTTTTATTTAAAACAATCCAGATAAACATCCCTCCCCTGGGAAAGGTAATCTGGGTGTCCGAGGGGAAATGGTTTGCAACGGCAATGGCAATGGCAGAGGCCTGGTTTTTGATCTGGTTTCTCAATTTTCTCAAATGGCGGTCATAGGTCCCGGTGTCGACAAACCGGGCCACAATTCGGTGATTGATATTGGGCGCCGAGAGCAGGGTGTTCAGTTTCATGCGGATTACCTGGCTTTTAAAGCGACCCGGAATGGTCCATCCGGTTCGCAGGCCCGGTGCCAGTGTTTTTGAGAAAGAAGAACAATACAGGACAAGGCCCCGGGTATCCATACTTTTAAAGGTGGTGGGCCTTTTATCCCCAAAATAAAGATCTCCGTATATATCGTCTTCAATGATGGGCAAATCATAGGCATTGGCAATATTGAGGATGGTTCGTTTATTCTCTGTGGAAATAACCGACCCCAGAGGGTTCTGAAAATTGGGGTTCAAAAGACAGGCTTTTATCCGTTTGGAGGATACCGCTGTTTCAAAGGCAGCCGGATCAATGCCGGTTTCCGGGCAGCCGGGTAATTCTACAACATACATATTTAAGTCTTCTATGAGCTGCAAAAAACAATGGAATACAGGGGATTCCACCAGAATGGTATCACCGGGGCTGGCCACAGCCCTCAGGCAGAGGCTGACCGCTTCCAGGCACCCATTGGTGGTAACCACATCGCTTGCACAAATCATACACGCATATCCCAGCATCCGTTTGGCGATGGCTTCCCGAAGTCCTAAAAAGCCGGCGCATACATCATAATTTCCCATGCATTCCGCAAGTTCGTTTGCGGGAAGGGATTTTAAAATCCGGGACAGCTGCTTGATGGGCATGAGTTCCTTTGATGGCATGGCGGCTCCCAGCTGGAGAATCTCATCGGACTGAAGATCTGAAAGAATGGTTTCAGCCAGGGCGTTGACTTTCACCCGGCTGGGCCTTGCATCTTCTTTTTCCCTGGCGGGTTTGCCAAGGGGGCTTGAATCCAGGGCTTTGACATAGAACCCTGATTTTTCCCTGGCCTCCACCCGGCCGCGTTTTTCAAGTTCTATATAGGCCTGGTGGATGGTGGAAACACTTAATCCCAGGTGGTTGTGGAGTTTTCTCAGGGAAGGAAGTTTTTCACCGGGGGAAAAAAGTCCCGCCATGATGTTTTCCTGAATTTCATCGGCAAGGGCCACATATCGGAAGTTAACAGGCAATTTCATTTGATCCGCAATCTGTTATGGTTGATAAGAATATCTTCTGTAACTGTTTTTCGTTTCTGTTTAATATATACTCGACACAAAATCAATGATTTAGTATGGGAAAACAAATGAAGAACATAAGCCTTTATATTATTACTGTTTTGGTCTGGGGATCCACCTGGATTGGCATCAAGTACCAGCTGGGATCTGTGGAGCCCATCGTATCGGTTATTTATCGGTTTGGTCTTGCCGCAATCCTTTTGGTTCTTTTTTGCAAACTTAAGGGTCTGAGCCTGAAATTTACCGTCAAAGAGCATCTTTTCATGGCCCTTTTGGGTATGTTTTTGTTTTCCCTCAACTACTGGCTGGTGTATCTGGCTGAAATTCATCTGACTTCTGGTCTTGTGGCCGTCCTTTTTTCTTCCATTGTTTTTTTCAACATGGCCCTTGGAACCATTTTTCTGGGATCTCCCCTGGAAAAAAAATTAATTATCGGTGCCTTGTCCGGAATTGCAGGACTCCTTTTGATTTTCATGCCGGAAATAAAGTCTTTCCATCTGGCAGATAAAGGAGTGCTGGGGCTTGTCCTGGGATTTTCCAGTGTGCTGCTGGCTTCTTTTGGCAATATTATTTCGGCACGGAATACAAAAAAAAATATTCCTGTGATTCAGGCCAATGCCTTTGGCATGGGATACGGCACCCTTGTTCTGATTCTGATTGCCCTTTGCCTGGGCAAGGAGTTTACCTTCTCATTTTCCCTTCCCTATGTGAGCTCCCTTGTTTTTTTATCGGTATTCGGATCCATTATCGCCTTTGGGTGTTATCTGACGCTCATCGGATCCATCGGACCGGACAAAGCCTCCTATGCCATTATGGTGGTGCCGGTGGTGGCCCTGATCATTTCTTCCTTTGTCGAAGGATATGTCTGGAATTTTTTTTCCATCGCCGGTCTTTTCCTCGTTTTGGGGGGCAATTTTCTGGCCTTAAGAAAAAAGCCCGGATCTCCTGCCTGACGTCCGATTATTACCGGTTGCATATTGAAACAAAATTATGTTAATTAGATTTGGTATGAAACAATATGTAATAGACGGGCTAAGCCCTAAAGACTATCAATGCTTAAAGGAATACTTTGGCAAATATCTGGAGCCTGCTGGCATTGAGGGGATTTACTGGCTTGAGCTGGCTGGGGATATGCTCACCCCTGTTCAGAAGTCCCATGAAGCCTGCGGACCCCATTTGTTTGCCTTGATGCTGGAAGAGAGCCAATTGTCTTGTGAGCTTCTTGTGAGGATTAAAAAAAACATCAAATGCGATTGTATGGGCTATGCCGAAAAGGAGCAGCGTGACTGGTTGATCGATCAGACAGATGCGATCCTGGAAAAGCTTTCCATCTGCATTTAAAAATAATATCTAGGTTGGATCAATGCTTAAAATAATACCCCTTGGCGGTCTGGGTGAAATAGGCCTGAACATGATGGTGGTGGAATACGGCGATGTGATGTTTATCATTGATGCCGGTCTCATGTTTCCGGAAGATTATATGCTGGGGGTGGATATTGTTATTCCGGCCATGGACTATATCCGGGAAAACCGGGACAAGGTTCAGGGGATTATTCTCACCCATGCCCATGAAGACCATATCGGGGCTTTACCCTACCTGTTAAAAGAAATACGGCTTCCGGTTTACGGCACTGCATTTACCCTGGGGATTGTCAGAAACAAGCTGGTGGAGTTTGACCTGAACAAGCACATTGATCTGAATCTGGTCAATCCGGGGGAAACCCTTTCCATAGATCCCTTTGAAATTGAATTTATCCGGGTGAGCCATTCCACCATAGACGGCGTCGGCCTTGCCATTAAAACCCCGGAAGGGTTGGTGGTCCACACAGGCGATTTTCGCATCAGCCACAATGCCGATAAGATGAAGAATACAGATATCTCCAGCTTTGCCCGGTTCGGGGAAGAAGGGGTT
>VMSR01000053.1 GCA_013792075.1 Desulfobacula sp. | reverse complement strand
ACTAATTATACACTATAATAACAGGCGTTTCGAGCCTTTTCTCTCTTTTTTATTACTTAAATCAAGCTTGTTTTGGGTCTAATCCATTTTTATCCGGAGTTCTAAATGAGTATTTCAATAGAGAATATCAGCTTAAGTGTTGATAATGAAATGTATTTGAAGGACATTTCTCTGGAATTTGAATCCGGGTCTAAAAATATATTTCTTGGCAGAACACTGGCCGGAAAAACCTCTCTCTTACGGATACTGGCCGGTTTGGATCGTCCTTCCAAGGGCAGGATATTTGTGGACGGCAGGGATGTCACCGGGGTATCGGTTCGCAAGCGCAATATTTCCATGGTCTACCAGCAATTTATTAATTATCCCTCTTTTACGGTCTATGAAAACATTGCCTCTCCGCTGAAAGTGGCCAAAATGGAGAAACGCCTGATCGATGAAAAGGTCAGAGAAGCGGCTTCCATGCTGCATCTTGAGGACATGCTGGACAGACTGCCCGGTGAGCTCTCCGGTGGGCAGCAGCAGCGATGTGCCATTGCCCGGGCCCTGGTCAAAGATGCCAAGCTTTTGTTGCTGGATGAACCCCTGGTCAACCTGGATTACAAACTCCGGGAAGAACTCCAGATAGATCTCCAGGATATCTTTAAACAAAGACAGGCCATTGTTGTGTACACCTCCACAGAACCCACTGAAGCCTTGAAACTTGGCGGCAACATAGTTGTTCTCGATGAAGGCCGGGTTCTTCAGACCGGGATCACCTCGGCGGTTTTTCATAAACCCGCTTCAATACGCGTGGCTGAAGTTTTCAGTGACCCGCCCATCAACCTGATCTCCTGCCATGTTCAGGGGTCTGAATTTCGAATGGGGCTCAATGTGACCCTTCCCTTGACAGGACACTTAAGGTCATTGGCATCCGGTGATTACAGGGTCGGTATCCGGTCCAACCACCTGTATTTAAAACCGCAAAACCAGACAGATATCGCCATGGAAGCCATTATAGACCTGGCCGAAATAAACGGGTCTGAAACATTTTTACATGTGAATTATGCCGGTACAAAACTGGTTGTCCAGGAGGTGGGCATTTATTCAAAAAAAATGGGGTCAAAGATCCAGATTTATCTTGATCCGGCAAATTTATTTGTGTTTTCCCAGGCAGGAGAACTGATTTTGTCGCCGGAAAGAGCAGGCCAATCGGTCGAGAACAGGAGAGACGAATGGCAAAAATAACCTTGGACAAGGTTGCCCACAGTTATGGTGCGAATCCTTCGACCCCATCGGATTACGCGTTAAGATTGATTGACAATATTTGGCAGGATGGGGGCGCCTATGCACTTCTCGGTCCTTCCGGCTGCGGGAAAACCACATTGTTGAATATCATTTCCGGGCTGCTGACGCCCAGCAAAGGACGGGTTTTGTTTGACGGAAAAGATGTTACGGCCCTTCCGCCTGAACGACGAAACATTGCCCAGGTTTTTCAATTCCCTGTTCTTTATGACACCATGAGCGTCTATGACAACCTGGCGTTTCCCTTGAAAAACAGAGGGTTTAATCGCGCCGATATCAAGACCAGGGTTCTGGAAGTGGCCAATATTCTTGATCTGACAGACAGCCTTGCCAAAAAGGCAGCAGGACTTACGGCAGATGCCAAACAAAAGATATCCCTGGGTCGGGGACTTGTCAGAAGCGACGTGGCAGCGATTCTCTTTGATGAACCCCTTACCGTTATCGATCCCCACCTGAAATGGCAGCTGCGGTGTAAACTCAAGCAGGTTCATGAACAATTAAAACTGACCCTGTTGTATGTCACCCATGACCAGGTGGAAGCCCTTACCTTTGCCGACCATGTGATTGTCATGTACCAGGGGGAGATTGTTCAGATCGGAACGCCCCAGGAATTGTTTGAAAATCCCAGCCACAAATTTGTCGGATATTTTATCGGCAGTCCCGGAATGAATTTTATGCCCTGCACCCTTGAAGGCAATGAGGCCGTGGTGGGGGATATCAAAATTAGGTTAAATGATGAGACCGCAGCCCTGGGTGCCGGTGCCGGGGGGAAACTTGAACTTGGCATCCGGCCGCTGTATCTGGAAGTACATGATCGGAATGTTGAAGGAAGTGTTCCGGCAAGGGTCAAGTCAATTGAGGATCAGGGCAGTTATAAAATTGTTACAGCGTTTCTGGGCAACACGCATATTTTAAGGGCCAGGCTGGCCGAGGGGAAAACCGTTCCGTCCGAACACGCCTGGCTCAGGTTCCCTGAAAGCTGGATCAGATTGTTTAGCGATGACAGGCTCTTAAAAAATTAAATTTAAAGTGCGGTGAATTATGGACAAATGGAAAGATAACAAGGCCTGGTTTCTGGTTTTACCGGTTTTCCTATTGGTTGCTTTCAGCGCCATCATTCCCCTGATGACCGTGGTCAACTATTCTCTCCAGGATATTTTTGGTCCGGGGCAAAGGGTTTTTGTGGGGCTTGAGTGGTTTGAGCAGGTATTGTCCGACACGCGTCTACATGATGCCTTGTGGCGTCAGCTGCTTTTTTCCGGGCTTGTGCTGTTGATTGAAATGCCCCTGGGTATTCTGATCGCCTTGATGATGCCCAAAAAAGGCCTGGCCGCATCCATCAGTCTGGTTCTCATTGCCCTTCCCCTCTTGATCCCCTGGAATGTTATCGGAACCATCTGGATTATCTTCACCCGGCCGGATATCGGCCTGTTCGGTGCTGCCATCAATGGAATGGGGATTGTCTTTGATCATACATCAAGCCCCATCCAGGCATGGATAACCCTGATGTTTATGGAGGTATGGCATTGGACACCCCTTGTGGTGCTTCTTGCCTATGCGGGCCTTCGCGCCATTCCCGAAGCCTATTTCCAGGCAGCCAAAATAGACGGGGCGTCCACCTGGGCAACCTTTTGGTACATCCAGCTGCCTAAAATGAGGGGTGTTCTGACCATTGCCCTGCTGCTTCGTTTTATGGACAGCTTTTTGATTTATGCAGAACCCTTTGTTCTGACCGGAGGGGGGCCTGGCAATACCACCACTTTTTTGTCCATATATCTGGTAAAGGTTGCGGTGGGTCAGTTTGATCTGGGGCCGGCAGCTGCTTTCTCTTTGGTTTATTTTCTCATCATCCTCCTGTTTTGCTGGATGTTTTACCAGGTTTTACAAAATGTCGGAAAAGGAGAGAAATCATGAGACTTCAAAAACGATCCATATTCTTCATGGGGTATCTTTTCCTTTTGATGCTCCCCATATATTGGATGCTCAATATGTCGTTGAAAACCAATGCCGATATCTTGAGTTCGTTTACCCTGTATCCTGTAAATATAACCTTTGACAACTATATTAAAATTTTTACGGATGTTTCCTGGTATTCGGGGTATATCAACTCTATCCTCTATGTGACCATGAACATGGCTATATCTCTCACGACAGTCCTGCCGGCCGCCTATGCCTTTTCAAGATATCGTTTTCTTGGGGACAAACACATGTTTTTCTGGCTGCTGACCAATCGCATGGCACCTGCTGCTGTGTTTTGCTGCCGTTTTTTCAATTGTATTCAACCTTTGGTCTCATTGACACCCACATTGCCGTTGCCCTTGCCCATTGCCTGTTTAACGTGCCCCTGGCTGTGTGGATTCTGGAAGGATTCATGTCCGGGGTTCCCCGGGAAATAGATGAAACCGCCTTCATTGACGGGTACAAATTTCCCAGATTTTTTT
>VMSR01000213.1 GCA_013792075.1 Desulfobacula sp. | reverse complement strand
GTTCAATTGCCTGGGCAAACAAGACAATGGGATGGCAGGCGCAAAGAAATCCAAGTACGGAAAATTCCCGCCGTAAAAGGTCTTTCGGGTGATCCTGGGGCAGTATGGGTATGGGAACCGGTTTGCTGGCCGGGTCAAACATGGCGGGGCTGGGGCTGTCCTTTTTCCAGCGCCAAGCGGAAAACGCCCACAAAAGCGCACTCCTGGTTTTGCCTTTTTTGAACAGATCCAGGCTGCCGCTGTGGACAAGGGCCTGGATATCCTCCTCCCGGGGCCTGACCCGGATGAAAAAATCTTCAAGATTTCCAAAGGGGGAGATTTTCCTTTTTGTTAAAATCCGTTCCAGGGTCTCAGTCGACAGGTTTTTGAGAGACATGAGCCCGACCCTGAGCTGCAGGTCTTTGCCAGTCCAGGCGATATCGCTTTCATGGATATCCGGCGGAAGGATGTGCACTCCCATGCGCCGGGCCTCGGACACATAGGCAAAGGTGGAATAAAATCCGCCCTGGTTGCTGATGACGGCGGCCATGAACTCGGCCGGGTAATGGGTCTTTAAATAGGCTGCCTGGAAGGAGACCCGGGCATAGGAGGCAGAATGGGGCTTGCAGAAAGAGTATCCGGAAAAGCTGATAATCATCTCCCAGATCCGCTGGATGTCGGCTTTGCCAACCCCTTTTTGGGCGGCTCCTTCTGCAAAGCGGGTGTGATAATCCGCAAGCGCCAGGGTTTTGTCTTTTTTGGACATGATTTTTCGCAACCCATCAGCCTGGGCATGGCTGAATCCGGCCAGATGAACCGCTACCCTGGACACATCTTCCTGGAAGACCATGATGCCAAAGGTCTCTTCCAGAATATCGCCCATGAGGGGGTGGATGGGTTCCCATACGCCTGTGTGGAGGCGGGTGAGATACGCTTTGATAAACGCATTGGCAGCCGGCCGGATAATGCTTGAATGGATCACAACATGGGAAAAGTCCCCGACCCTGGATTTTTTCTGGAGCAGTCGCATGGCTGGGCTTTCAATATAAAAACAGCCCATGGTGTTCCCCTGGGCCACCTGGTGCTGGGTGTCCAAATCATCTTCCGGGTCCTGGCCGGAAAAATCGTTGAACCCGCCTGTTGCGGCGGCAATGGTTTCAATGCAGTCCCGAATGACGCCCAGGCTCCTGTTGCCCAGAAGGTCTATTTTGACAAGCCCTGCGGTCTCTGCCCCCTCTTTTTCCCACTGGATCAGGGGGATGCCCTTGGGGGCGGTTTCCACTGGCACATAGGTGTCAATGGGATTCGGGGTGATGACAATGCCGCCGGGATGAACGGACAGGTACCGGGGTGTGCCGATGAGGCGCTGGGCATAGGCCATGATTTCCGGCCAGGGCCGGGGGAAATCCAGAAAGCGAAATTCCGGTTTTTTTTGTATCCAGTCCAGGAGATCTGGGCCACCTTCATTGTGTTGCCAGAACCAGGGAAGGCGCCGGGAGACCTTTTGTATCTCTGAGTCGGGCAGGCCGAAAACCTTTGCCACTTCCCGGATTGCCATATGGGGTTGAAACAGGACATGGCTTGAAACCATGGCCGCATGGCCTTTGAATTCCGACAAGACCCAGTTTAAAATACCCTCCCGTTCATCCCAGGCAAAATCAACATCAATGTCCGGCGGGTCTGTCCGGCCGGGATTTAAGAAACGTTCAAAATACAGGTTGTGTTTTATGGGGCAGACATTGGTGATCCCCAGACAATAGGCCACAATGGAAGCAGCCCCGGACCCCCGGCCGCAGATCCTGGAGGCCTGTTGCACAATCTGCTGGACCACCAGAAAGTACCCGCAGAAGTTTTTCCGGGAAATAATGGACAATTCATGGTCGATGCGCGTGATGACATTTTCAGGAAGGCTCTGCCCATAGCGGGTCAGGGCGCCGGCAAAGGTTTTTTCCCGCAACAGGAGATAAGATTCCTTGTCGGTTTTTCCTTTGAACTGCGGCATGATGGTTCCAAAATAAGGTCCCTGAAATTCCAGTTTTTCCGCCAGCATCCAGGTGTTCTCGATTGCCTCGGGCAGGACGGCAAATCGTTGGCCATAGTGGTCGGAAGGTGCCAGGAATGCCGTGGCAGGCGCCTTGTCGGAAGGCTTCAGGCGGCTGAGGCAGGTGTTGTTTTCAATGGCCCTGAGCATGGCATGGAGCCGATGGCCTTTGGGGTTCAGGAAAAAGTTGTTTGGGGTGGCCACCAGGGGGATCTGTCTTTTTCGGGCCGTCCGGCACAAAGGATGGCTTCGGGACAAGGGATTTTGGGGGAGGGCTGCGCCCAGGTCCAGGCCCTGTTCATGCCAGGCGGCCAGAAGGTCCGGGGATTGGGTCAGCACCACAAGTCCTCTGCCAAAGCCGGGCAGGCAGCGGGCCAGGGAAAACGTCTTGTCCCTGTGGCGGCAGGTCAGCAAACGGGTTAGATTTCGGTATCCTTCCAGGGTTTTAACCAGGCAGACGACCCGGAGAAAACTGCTGGGATCGGTGACCTCTGCCCCGATAATCGGTTCCATCTCAAGCGCCTTGCACGCTGCAATAAAGGGCCACATGCCGTAGAGATTGTCCGTGTCCGTTAATGCGATTCTTTGGTATCCAAGATGTTTGGCTTGCCGGCAAAGGTGTTTCACCGGCGTGGTGCCCCACATCAGAGACCAGTGGGATCGAAGGGTCAGGCAAATCATGGGAGAGCCACCGGCCCTGCCAGAGCGAGCCCGGTTCCGACGGCCCGGGGTCCGAATTTTATTCGGATCTCATCCATTGTTCTGAAAACAATTTCCTGCTTATCCTCCTTGGAGATGTGGGCAAATAAGCTGGCCTGGATTTGGTCTCTGACCGGTTTTTTGCACACAAGGCGGATGTGGCGGATACGGATTCGCCGGGTCCATGCCTTGAACAAAAGGGCAGCGGCATTCCCGAACATGACCATCTCATTGGCCGTGGGGGGGAGTTTGTTTTCCGTGGCGGTTTTTTGGTATCCGTCGGCATAAAAAAGGGTCAGGGCGAGTTGTCCACAGACCATGCGGTGCTGGCGAAGGGCATGACACAGGGTTTGGGACAAAAGATAGACTGCTTTTTTTAAGTGTGCGCCATCAACGGTGTCATCGGCAAATTCATGGTCTGCCTGCAAGGGCGCATCCTTTTCCAAAATTCCGGTGACAGGTGTGGTATCAATGCCCCGGACGAGGCGGTGTATCTTTCCTGCTCTGTGGGCAAAGGGGACAGAAAGCTGTGCCAGGGACATGGGCAGGATCTGGGAGACATACACAAGATTGAACGTCTTAAACCGGACGAGATCCGCTTTGGAAATGTCCGGGAGAAGGGCTATGGGAAGGGGTTCCAGAAAGGTTTTTTCTTCTCCCGGTCTCACAACATATTCGCCTGTGGGCTTGACCAACCGGGTGGCCACCTTGGCAACCAGTTTGTTGGTGGCCACCGACCAGATGGGGGTAAGGCCACAACTTTTTTGTATCTGTTTTTTGAGTCGGAAGGCCAGGTCCGCGGGCGGCCCGAAAAGCCGGCCGGTTCCGGTGATATCCAGAAACATGTGGCCGTCCCATTGTCCGGATTCAATGGCCGGGGTATAGGCAAGGCATGTTTTGAGGATGTTCTTCATAATTTGTTCGTATCGGTGGAATTGGGGAGGAATGATTTTTATCTTCCTGTTGATCTGCCGGGCCCGGGCAAGGGGCATGCCTTTCCGGATACCTTCCTTGTACGCCTGGTCGCTCATGTCGTAGACCCGGGCCCGGGGAGCGCCCGTGGGGGCGATGATGATAGGGTGCCCCGCAAGGGAAGGGGCAAGATGGGTTTCCACCGCTGCTGCAAAATCGGCGATGTTCAGGTGAATGATGGCTCTTTCCATGGGCGTTCTTTCAGGGGCGGGCGTTGCCCAGAAGGGACATGAGGCTCAGGGCATTTTGGGGGGCCTGGCCCCGGACATGGTTGTTAAAGAAAATGACCCCCTTTCGGGCCTTTGGCATCATTTGGTTTTGAATGGCAATGGACTGTTCTTAGAGTTCCCGGTCCGAATAGGTATAGTCAAATTGCTGTTGCATGTCGCCGGATCGCCATCCCCGGGAATTCCTGCCGTGGAACCGGAGGTAAAAAAGAGAGGGGTTGGTGACAAGGTCCAGCCGGGGAAAGAGGGTGGGCAGGTCTGGCTCATCCACGGCCACAAGGGTGACATGCCGGCGTTCAAGTTCAGAAAAAACACTGTCCTTTGCCCAGGAATCATGCCGGAATTCTACGGCCAGGGGAAGGCCGGAAAGTTCGTCCAGAAGTCCTGCCAGGTAAGTTCTGTGGGCCGGTGTCCGGGTAAAATAGGGGGGCAGCTGGATCAGGATGCACAAAAGGTTTCCCCCATCCGCCAGGGGCGAAATTCCCTGGCGGAACAGCATGGCTTCTTTGACCCAGCAGGTTTGCTTCACCTCATGGGTCAGGGTTCGCGTCAGCTTGGCAGCAAATAAAAAGCCCTGGGGCACCCTGCGGCACATCCGCTCCATGGCCGCAGCCCTTGGCATCTGGTACCAGGTGTAGTTGAGTTCGGTAACACCAAAGGTTTGGGCATACCGGGCGAGCATGTTGCTGGCATGGGTGTCGGCCGGATAAAATCCAGAATCAATCCATTCCCCGTAGGAATACCCGCTGGTGCCGATGAAAATCCTGCAGTTGTTGTTCTGTTGCCTGTCTGGGCTGCGTGCTGGTTCCATGGCAGGGTTATTCCTGGTCCATGCCCTGGGGCGTGCGAAGGATGCCGATGACCTTGCCCTGGATCAGGATTTCGTCAAATTTGTAAGTCTGGGATTTGAAGTCCGGGTTTTCCGGGCGTAGCTCTACAAAATCCGGATGGAGGAAAAACCGTTTAACCGTGGCTTCCTCGTTATGGACCAGGGCCACGACAATTTCCTTGTTCTGGGCGTATTGCCGGGGCCGGCAAATGGCGATATCCTGGTCATGGATGCCGGCATTTTTCATGGAATGGCCCTGGACCCTGAGGGCAAAAAGATGCTGGCCCGGATAGATGCCGGCATCTACCAGGATGCTGTCTTCCCATTCCTGGCTGGCATATATGGGAAGACCGGCGGTAATGCGTCCGACAACGGGAATGCGTTTTTGCCCAGGGCCCGGGTCGGTCTCCCCGGCATCGTCAAAAATGTGAAGGGTCCGGCTATATTTTCCCTGCCGCTGGAGATAGTTTTTTTCTTCCAGGGTTTTAAGTGTCTGTGCCACTGCCGCATGGCTGATATCAAGGCGGGCTGCCGCCGCCCTGAGACTGGGAGCCGAACCCGTTTCCCGGATCGTCTGTTTCAGGTAGTCGAAGAGTTTTTTTTGTTTTTCTGTAAGGGACGGTCTCATGATTGCCCTGCCTTTTCCTGTTGGTTTTTGTCAGTGTGACAACTTCTGATCATAATGTCAATGCAAATGTAAAGGCAATGTAAAAGTAAAACATTAACAAGCAACAAAAGAGGTTTTGATATGGTTAGACCATTGCGAATTTTGTATCCCGGTGCCTGGACCGGCTCTTTGCACTATTGTGCTGCAGAACCTGTTTTTTTGTTGTTGACAATAAAAAGTTTATGGGCTACACAAAGCTACAAATAGGCTATAGAAGCGCTTCTTAAGCGGTTTGGCAGGGTTTAAAATTTTAATGGATTGATATTTCGTATGGCACAACTCGAACTAAAAAATATCAGTGTAAGGTTTGGTGGACTCCTGGCATTGTCTGATTTGAGTTTCACGATCGGCAATGGGCGGGTTGTGGGGCTGATCGGGCCCAATGGTGCTGGAAAAACCACTGTTTTCAATGTCCTCACCGGTGTTTACCAGGCATCCGGCGGCGATGTGATCTTTGACGGGAAAAGTATCCTCGGCAACAGACCCTATGTGATTTTTGAAAAAGGGATTGCCAGGACCTTCCAGAACATTCGCCTTTTTTCCGCCATGACAGCCATTGAGAATGCCATGGTTGCCAGACATTGCAGGACGGGTAAAGGAATTGTCGGCGCTATTTTCAGAACCCCGTCCCAGAAGCGGGAAGAGGCCTGGATCCGGGAAAAAGCCCTGGAAGCCCTGACCTTTATGGGGGTCGGAAAATATGCCGACACCGTGGCCTCCAATCTTCCCTATGGCCTCCAGCGACGCCTTGAAATTGCCAGGGCCATTTCTTCGGAACCCAAAGTATTGCTGCTGGATGAACCGGCTGCCGGTATGAACCCCAGCGAATCCTCAAAATTGATGAAAGACATTGCCCGCATCAAAGACCTGGGCATTGACGTGCTCCTGGTGGAGCATGACATGAAAGTGGTCATGGGTGTGTGTGATCATATTGTTTGTGTTGACCATGGTGTAAAGATTGCCGAAGGAAATCCCCAGGAAATTCAGAACAATCCAAAGGTGATTGAAGCCTATCTGGGTCAGCCAGCTAACCAATAATTTTTTAGGAGGAAAAGATGAAAAAAAGAATTGTTTCAATTTTGGCCATGGGGCTGATCCTGGTTCCGTTTCTAGTGGGTGGTGTTTGCGCAAAAACGTTGACAATCGGTTCCATGAGTCCTTTGACAGGCCCCTATGCCTCTGATGGAACAGATATTAAAAATGGTGTTTTGACGGCCATTTCAGTATTTGAAGCAGCCGGTGGAATTGCCGGTTATGACAAAATTGAACTTTCCGCCCAGGACACTGCCTGTGACCCGAGACAGGCGGTTGCCGCTGCAAACAAACTGATCAACCTTGAAGTTGCAGGGGTTGTGGGTGCCTATTGTTCTTCTTCCACCATTCCGGCTTCCGAGGTATTGGCCGAGGAAGACATCATCATGATAACACCGGCTTCCACCAACGAGCAAGTAACCGACCGCGGTCTTCCCTATATGTTCAGAATGTGCGGAAGGGATGATGACCAGGCCCCGGCTGCTGCCAAATTTATGAAAGAATCCCTGGGCGCCAAAACCATTTTTATTGTGGATGACAAGACCACCTATTCCCAGGGGCTTGCCGACGGCGTTAAAAAAGCAGCCATTGAAATGGGCATGGAAGTTGTGAACCATGAGCATGTGAACCAGGGTGACAAGGACTTTTCAGCTGTTCTGACCATGGCAAAACAGGCCAATGCCGATATCTTTTACATGTCTCTCCAGGGATATTCTCCTGCAGCCATGATGACCCTCCAGGCAAAACGCCTGGGCATGGAATCCCAGATTGTTACCCAGGATGCCGTGTTCCAGCCCAAATACATGGAAGTTGCAAAAGAGGCTGCTGAAGGTGCGTATCTGACCTATGGGTTTACCGATGAAACAACCCCTGAATACAAAGCCTTTGAAAAAATATATGTGCCCAAATATGGTAAGATTGCCGCCTATGCAACCTATGCCTATGATTCTGCCACAGCCCTGTTGAAAGCCATCCAGGCTGCCGGCACCACAGATCCTGCAAAGGTAAAAGCAGAGTTGATGAAACTGGATTTCCAGGGTGTTGCAAAACATGTTAAATTTGCAGCCAATGGTGATTCCGGATCTTCCTACATTGCCTATAAAGTGGTTGACGGCAAATTTGTTCCCTATTGGGAACCAATCAAGGGTCTGATCAAGTAAGTTACGATGCAATAACCGGATGCGGTTGGTGCCACGTCTCCAGCCGCATCTTTTTGTCCACCCCAACAAGTGAAAATTAAAAATAATGGAATATTTTATTCAGCAGTTGATTAACGGTATCACCCTTGGCGGGATGTACGCTTTGATTGCCCTGGGATATACCATGGTATATGGGGTTATCCAGCTTATCAATTTTGCCCATGGGGAGTTTTTTGCCGCGGGCGGATATGTGGGTGCCATTGCCCTGGCCTATTTTGCCGGAGTCGGTTATATGGATTCCCATCCTGTAATCTGTCTGACAGCCTCATTTTTGATTGCCATGGCCTATTGCGCCTATCTTGCCGTGGGGGTGGAAAAAATCGCTTATAAGCCATTGCGGAAAAACTCCCGGCTGGCAGCCCTTTTGTCAGCTCTCGGGATGTCCATTTTTCTTTCCAACGGCATGATGCTCACCCAGGGGGTGTATGACAAGGTGTATCCGGGTGAATTGTTCCAGGGAAGATTTGATTTTGGCATGATCTCCATTTCCTATCTCCAGATCATGATCGTCTCCCTGACGGCGATTCTGCTGGTAAGCCTTAATCTGCTGGTTTTTAAGACAAAGATCGGCATGGCCATGCGGGCCACGGCCCAGGACAAGACCATGTCGGCCCTGGTGGCCATCGGCAGTAACCGCATTATTTCCCTGACCTTTGCCATTGGCGCAGGGCTTGCCGCTGCCGCAGGGATAATGTACGGTCTATACTATGGATCTGTTAAATATGACATGGGATTCATACCGGGCATCAAGGCCTTTTCCGCAGCGGTTCTGGGCGGGATTGGAAATATTACCGGTGCCATGATCGGCGGTCTGATTATCGGAATGGTGGAGATATTCGGAGCCGGCTATATCTCCGGCGAGTACAAGGATGTGTTTGCATTTATCATATTAATTGGCGTTCTCTATTTTAAACCAAATGGAATTATGGGCGAGAATATCGATGATACACGAGTTTAAGAAAGTTTGGAAACAATATACCATCGGCATGTTGTGGCTTTTGGGCCTGCTCTGGCCGATGCTGGGAATTCATCCCGACGGCACCCTGACGTTCCAGAAAACAGTGACGGTGTGGAGTTATTTGCTGGCAGGCTCTTTGGTGTGTCTTATGATCTATGTGATGAAAGCCAGCGGGTCCTTGAGATTTATTTCAACGCCCCTGTCCAGGACGACGGAGGGCCTTAAATCCGCGACCGCTGCCTTTCCCTCCTGGGTGTGGATAATGATCGTTCTGGGCTTTGCCTTGATTTATCCCCAGTTCGCAGGCCGCTATGGCACAGACGTAGCCATTAATGTGCTGCTGTATATCTGTCTGGGTCTTGGACTTAACGTGGTGGTGGGTCTGGCCGGCATGCTGGATCTGGGGTACATTGCCTTCTACGGAGTGGGGGCCTATACCTATGCCTTGTTTAATGTCACTTACGGGCTGGCCTTCTGGGTCTGCCTGCCCCTGTCTGCTTTTTTTGCCTGTATTGCCGGATGTATTGTGGGATACCCCACCCTGCGCATGCGCGGCGATTATCTGGCCATTGTCACCCTGGGGTTTGGGGAGATCATCCGGATCATCCTCAACAACTGGATGTCCCTGACCAATGGTCCCAACGGAATTCTTGGGATTAGTCCCATTGGTATTTATATTCCCATATTTGAAAACGGGTTGACCTTTGAGCACTTCTGGGTGAAAAAATTAGAATTTTTTTATTATTTTGCCCTGGGCCTGGCCATTTTTGCGGTCATCGCAGTGCGCAGACTTAATTTTTCCCGGGTGGGGCGGGCCTGGGAATCCATCCGGGAAGATGAGACCGCAGCCGAGCTCATGGGGGTGAATACCTTTATTTACAAGTTGTTGGCCTATGCCATGGGCGCCATATTTGCAGGGGTTGCCGGGGCCTTTTTTGCCGCACGGATGAAATTTGTATCCCCTGAAAGCTTTACCTTCCTTGAGTCTGCCATGGTATTGTGCATGGTGGTTCTGGGGGGGATGGGATCCATCCCCGGGATCATCCTGGGGGTTATCGCCCTGATTGCCCTGCCCGAGGTGTTTCGCGAGCTTCAATCCTATCGTATGCTGGTCTTTGGCGCCACCATGATTATCATGATGCTTTTCAGGCCTTCGGGTCTCATACCGGCCAAGCGTATGGGAACAAGATCTGAAGAAAAGGAGAGCTAAAGAGCATGAGCGATCAACCGATTCTTGAATTGAAAAACGTCCATTCCGGATATGGGTCCATCAAGGCTTTAAAAGGGATTTCCCTTAAGGTTATGCCCGGAGAAATCGTGGCCATTATCGGTGCCAACGGCGCGGGTAAATCCACGACCCTTATGACCATCTGCGGGATTGTTCCCGTGGAAAAAGGAGAAATTTACTACCAAGGCAAGCTCATCAACCGGGTGTCTCCTGAAAAACTGCCCACCATGGGGCTTTGCCAGGTCCCTGAAGGAAGGCGGATTTTTCCCCGGCTTTCTGTGGAAGAAAATTTGATTTTGGGTGCATTTCACCGGGAGGATAAAGACCAGATTGCCAAGGACATACGGCATTCCTATGAATTGTTTCCCATTTTGGGTGAGCGGAGCCGCCAGCATGGGGGAACTCTTTCCGGCGGCGAGCAGCAGATGCTGGCCATTGCCAGAGCCCTTATGACCAAACCCAAGGTGCTGTTGCTGGATGAGCCTTCCCTGGGCCTTGCGCCCATTATTATCCAGCAGATTTTTAAGATTATTGCCGATATCAACCGGGAAGAAGGCACCACCATTTTACTGGTCGAACAGAACGCCAACCTGGCCCTCCAGGCCGCCAGCCGGGGCTATGTGGTCGAGACCGGGGAAATAACCCTGGAAGACAAGGCCAGTTCCCTGCTTACAAATCCCAAGATCCGGGAAGCCTATCTGGGAGAATAACGGCCCAGCTTTTGAAAAGATGTATTTTGCTTGTACAAAGCGCCGGTTCCGGGTTTCCCTGAATCGGCGCTTTTTTAAGGAGGAATCGGCTTTATTCGGAGAGCAGCACCACCGAAAAACTATTAAATAATATCCAAACCCCATCCCCCTCCTTGAGGGCGAGATCTTGACAGCTTTCCGTCGTCACAATGGAACATATCCGTGTGCCGTCTGAAATCTGGACAATATATTCCGTAGTGATTTTACCCCGGAGTATCCGTTGGACAATCCCGTTGAATATATTATCTGCGCTGCAGTTGAAATCATTTTTGCATTTTTGCAACATCACCCAGGGGGCTTTGACCTCGGCTGTAATCAATTTGCCTTTTTTTAAGCCAAGCCTCAGCACACTATCGTTTGTGATGATGGTTGTGATAAGAAATCCTCCCATGGTCAACAATTGGACACGGGTTTGTATGTCTCCCTGGTCAAGGGTTTGTATCTTCCCAAAAAAAGAGTTGCGGGCACTGGTTTTGCGGGCAGACTCTTTGTCCATAAAAATCCGGCTTACCTGCTGGATGTCCTCCTCGGAAAAAGAAACATAGGCAGAGGTGAGGTTGGGTGTGGAATGGCCTAAAATCATCTGAACCGCCGGCAGGGGCACATTGTTTTGCATGAGTTCAATGGCCCTGGACTTGCGGAGAATCTCCGGTGCACCCAGCTGCTTTTGGATTCCACAGGCCTCGGCCCGTTCGTAAAATTTGCGCCGGACAAAGCCCGGGTCAATATTCAGGTTTTTTTCCAAAGGGTTTTTGAAAGAGGGATCTGCTGTTATTTTTCGGATTTCAAGGCAGAGCGCCTCGGACAATTGGACTTTTCGGACAAGGCGGTCCGACATGCGGCCATAGCGCACAAATTGCCGGTCAAAATCAATGTCTTCCAATGGATCAAGGCCCAACACCTCGCTGAGTTTTGCCCCTGTGTAGCGAATCAATAAAAAAATGAGCAATATACGCTGGCGGGACTTGCGTATATCACTGCGGGGGGACGCTTTGGTCCATTGGCGAAAGGATTGTTCCAAGTCGTGGAGCTGGACGGCGTCAAGGCATTTGTCCGGATCCGGTGTGGAAAGGATGCCGCCGTGACACGCTTGTACCTGAATTGATACAGGCTTTGGGTCCTCTGTTTTTTTGACGGGTCTTGTTTTTCCCATAAAAGCCTCTCTGTCGGGGTGTTTTTGCCAAATTGGCCTTGACAAGTTTGTTATTCCTGGATATTATCACGAATACTATTATAATCGTGATAGTTTGTCAAGGGGTTATGGAAAAGAGGCGGTCTGAATTCAAAGCTAGCACATTTTCAGGAGGATGATATGGATAAAAAGCAAGGGGAAAGTCTTAAGGTACCAGACCGAATGCCGGTCTTTTGTTTCAATCGCATGGAGTTTGCCGGGTCTTTGGGTGATCTGGGAACCATATTGCCCCTGGCCATTGGAATGATTTTGATCAATGGCCTTAACCCCTTGGGACTGTTCCTGGGGGTCGGGGTTTATTATGTCCTTTCCGGACTTTATTTTAAGGTCACAACGCCCGTAGAACCCATGAAGGTTATTGGGGCATATGCCATTGCAACCGGTATCAGTGCAAGTCAAATCCAGGCATCCAGCTTGTGGATTTTTCTGTTTTTGCTGGTCATCGGTGGGACCGGTATTATCACGCTGATCGGCCGATACATTCCCAAACCTGTCATCCGTGGGGTCCAATTGTCCACGGGTGCGCTGCTGATTTCCCAGGGGGTGAAACTGATGTTGGGCACCTCGAAATTCCAAGCCCTGAAAGCGGCGGCTGAACCCTATCTGAGTATCCAGAGCATAGGCGTTGTACCCGTTGGCCTTATCATCGGCTGTGTTCTAGGCGTTCTCACCCTGCTATTGCTGGAAAACAAACGGATGCCGGCAGCCATTGTGGTGGTGGGTGCAGGTCTTTTAACCGGCCTTTTTTTCGGAACCCGCGAAGGACTGGATCAAATACAGCTGGGGTTTACCCTGCCAAAATTTTTGCCCGCCGGGATTCCCTCTGTCAACGATTTTACCTTTGCCCTGCTGATACTGGTATTACCCCAGATTCCCATGACCCTTGGAAATGCTGTCATGGCCAATGCCGATCTGTCGGCCCAGTATTTCCCCGAGGATGGCCGCCGGGTGACATATAAAGCATTGTGCATCAGCATGGCTTTGGGAAATTTGATGAGTTTTTTCCTTGGCGGCATGCCCATGTGCCATGGCGCAGGAGGCCTTGCTTCCCGATATCGATTCGGTGGCCGCACCGGCGGTTCAAACCTGATCAGCGGCGCCATCTTTATTGTTTTAGCGCTTTTCCTGGGAGAACATTTCATGGGGATTCTATATCTATTGCCCATGTCCGCCCTTGGCATCCTGCTGATATTTGCAGGGGCGCAATTGAGCCTTACCCTTTTGGATATGAAAACACGCAAAGAAATGTTTGTAGCGATTCTCATCCTGGGAATTACCCTAGCCGCAAACCTGGCAGCCGGGTTCATCGTGGGTATCGCCTTATATTATATGCTGAGATCTGAAAAACTGAATGTGTGATTCAGAGAAGAAAAATTGAGTTTTCCCAGGTTCGATCTGAATTGAGTTGACGGGTAATCGTTCTGACCGGATCGGTCAGAACGGTCAATTCTGGGAGTGTTCCGGAATTTTTCAATTGGCAGCTATAAATTTTCCCACCACCTGACCCTTTTCATCCATGATCAAGAGGGTATACCCATCAATGGTATATTGGTGAGAGGCCTGGAGCATCGACAGAAAAGCCATTTCATTGGCCATCCATTCACGGCATGCCATCCGGGTCATGCTCACAGGGCCGAAACTCAGTCTTTCCTCAATGGTGTTGATTTTTGTGAAAAAGGAATTGCATCCATTGTTACCCGTTGCTTTCATCTCTTTCTCTGAAAATTGGATATGGGGGTGCTTTGCCGCATCGGAAATATTGACGGGTATCTGGTTGATTTCCACAAGGTTCCATTTTGCATTAAAAAGAGAAAGGTGATGTATAACCTGGGTATTGCTGTTACGACTTCCTGTGCATGAAACAATGCAAAAAAACAGGATCAAAAGAAAAAACGACTTGTTCATAGAATAAACTCCTTATACCCTTCTTGAGATTTAAAGTGAGCTGGCTTTACCCATATCATAGATGGGTAAAGAAAAATTGCAAGAAAAAAGGGCGGGCAAAAAAATTGAGAGGTGATTTTGAAATGTATCTATCATACGGACGCTGCCTGCCGGAAATCGGCTGCCCGGGAAAATCTTGCAATGATGGGATTGTGATCGGAAAAGGCTTTGCAGTCAAGGGCCTGGATATCAATCAGCCCAAGACCCCTTGTATAGACCCGGTCCAGCTGGAATCCAAACCATTCTTTGATGTGGTGGGGATCCCTTGGCTGGGCATGCTCAAGGTTCAATTGATTGGTAATTGCATCCAGAATGGTTTTCCGGCTTTGTCTCCAGCAATTAAAATCGCCGGCCAGGATCATGGGGCCGCAATGCCCCTTGATCAGTTCATAGAGTTGAGACAGCTCCCATTGATACCAGGCAAGGGATCTGAAATTAATGGCATGGATATTGACCACCATCAGCAGGTCTTTGTTTTTAAACTGGTAGAGGGTTATCAAGGTGTTTTTCCGGGTGGAGATCAGGGCCTCCCTTGCCCGGGTCATTTGAAACTGGCTGGAAAACGGGTCTGCACCGGCCGCTGTCACCACACCGGAAAAATGCCTGGGCAAGCGGATATTGGCTGCCCCGACAAAGGGAAATCCTGCAATGGAAAGCAGGGTCGGAGAAAATTTGGCTTCCTGGAGGAGTATCAGGTCCAGGCGATAGGTTTTTTTCCAGTCTTGGATCAGGGGAGCAAATTTCTTTTTCAGGTTTTTTTTCTGGATGTTCCAGCACACGAGACCGAACTCATCGGGAATAATTGTTTTTTCAAAAATGATCGGGGATTGTATGAGGGGGGCGACAGGGGTTAGCATGGCTACAACATGGGAGCAAAGATGCTCATTAAATTTTCACCCATTTTCCGCCATTTATTGGCAGGTTTCATCTGGCCGTGGCATTTTTCAAGGAGCATTCTCATCCAGCGGTCACTTTCAGCAATTATTTTTTCAGAGTAGATAAAGCTGACAACCTCATAGTTTAAGAACAGGCTTCGCTGGTCAATATTGGCGGAGCCCATCATCACTCCTTTTGTATCGATCAAAATGGCTTTGGCATGGATCATTCCTGCCCGGAAAAGACAGACCTCAATTCCGTTGGCAGAAAGCTCCCTCATATAGCTGGACCGCCCCAGGTCGGCAATCCAATGATTTGAGCTTGCCGGGGTGATCAGTTTTATGTCCACCCCCCTGTGACGGGCAATGACCAGGGCCTGCATAAGACCCCTGTCCGGCACAAAGTAGGG
>VMSR01000096.1 GCA_013792075.1 Desulfobacula sp. | reverse complement strand
GGCCTTGGGGCTCTTTTTTCCTGGGTTCGAGCGGGTTCCGGATTGCTCGCCGCCTCCGTGGTCGGGTTTGGCGTTGCTTTTGATCTTGTTTTTGGAGGGGGGGCGGGGGTTAAATTTTCTTTTTCTTTTTTTTCTGTGAACAGGTTCTTTAAAAATAAGAGTAATCGTTTCAATAGTGTGCTCTTTTCTGGTTTATAAAAATATTAACTGCCTTATTATGGTGTAACAGACAGACAGTCATTTGTGAAGCAAAATCTATTCCAACGGAGGTTTATCCGCCGGCCACCAGGGGAAGCAGTTGGAGGATTGAACTGTCCGGAACCCGTGTCTCTAAAAATCTGGGACTGGACACCAGGCGGCCGTTGAGACGGACCACGGAACAGAACCGGGAATCCTCCACTTGTTCCAGGACGGATGCAATGGTCATCCCTTCTGACCATTGCATCTTTTTTCCATCAACCTCTATCATTATTCCGGTCCATGCCTAGTGAACCCCGTTTTTCTTAAGGACTGCCAGAACTTCCGGATAATCAATCCCCAAGCGTTTGACGGTCTTAAGTGTGGGGATTCCGTTTGGGGTCCAGCCCCTTCGTTCATATACCGCGTCCTTGAGCAGTTCATATTGTTCTTCTCTTTTTTGCCGCAGGGCTGCGACCTTGCTTTTGGTGTCCATGTCGGAAATGTCAATGCTGTATTTTTCAATCAACTGGGTGTCATACCGCTGTGCCCGGGACTGATATTCTTCAACGGTTACAGGGCCCATGGAACGATAGGGCAGGGTGTCGTGTTCCCGTGTGCCATATCCCATTTTCAGGTTAAAGATGCGCTGGAAATTATACACGGCTTCGCTCATGGTGATGAGATCTTCTGGGCTCACCTTTCGGCCGGTTACAGCGGAGAAAAACTCGGCATACCATCCCACGTGTTTGGGTACTTTGGCGGGTTCGGCATTGGTCTTATTGTCTTCCGGGACGATATCATTCCAGGGCAGTTTGCACAGGCCGCACAGGGCGAACCATGTTCTGAACATGGGGAACCAGTGCAGGGCTTCTGCCTTGTCTTCAAAGGTGGGCATGAAATTGTGGACCATGTCCAGGAAGATCAGCCAGGCTTCGTCATGCTGGGGGCCCTTGAGGGCAAGGCCATACCCTCCCTGCTGGGCCAGGGATTCTTTTGTAATATATTCGGAAAATTCAAGGCCTTTGGATTCCATGCCAATGTCCTGCATAAAGGCTGCATCTGCCCCAAACTCCTTTGCAAAGATGGCTTTCATCTGGCGGATACCCTTGCCCACAATGCTGCCAAACCCTTCGCCTTTTGCCATTTGATGGATCAGTTCCAGGGTGTTGTACCGGCTGCCGAAGGAAAGGTCCATGCCGCCTGTCTGGTCCAGGGTGATCAGCTTGTTTTCAAAGCACTCCATGACAAATCCGATGGAGGTTCCCACGGAAATGGTGTCCATGCCATAGGCATCGCAATAGAAATTGATTTCAAGGATGGTCTGGGCGTCAAAGATTCCCAGGTTGGACCCGCATCCGGCAACGGTCTCATATTCCGGCCCGTCCACAAAAACCTTTTTCCCCCGGTAGGGACCGGTAAAGGGGGAAAAGTCTTTTACCCCATGGGCACAGGCAACGGCGCAGCCTTTCCAGCATCCGTCAAATCCCTTGTCAAAGATGTGCTGGAAGACCTCTTCACCAATCACATGACTTTCCGGGTGGGAGCCGAATTTGAAATTGTGGACCGGCAGGCAGTCGTGGTCGTTCATAATGGGAATCAGATGGGTGGTGCCCACCACAGCCATTCTGTTCTGTTTGGGGTCAAGGGTGACGATCTCCTTGGCATGGGATTTTGTGACTTTTTTCAGTGCATCCATGTCGGCCGGGTTGTTGGATTTCATGGACACGGCCCCGAATCTTGCCACAACGGCTTTGACGCGTTTATCGGCAAACACGGTTCCGATGCCGCCCCGGCCGGCTTGTTTGTACCGGACCATTTTTCGCCCTGCATCCCACCAGGAAAAATTCAAACATCCGAAATAGGTTTTTTCAGCCCCGGGTCCTGCTGTCACAACCGAAACATTCACCGGTTTTGCCCCATCAAAATAGTGGGTCAGGGCAGCGGACATTTCATAGGAATCCTCGGGAAGGTCAGCGGCCGAAAAAACCTTGATTTTGTTTTCTATGCCGTCAATGAGGATGACGGTATCCTGTTTGGCCTTGCCGTCGATCTGGATCACGTCAAACCCTGCAAATTTTTTATAGGGGCCAAAGTATCCGCCTACATTCGAATCAATGGGGATGCCGGTTAAAGGCGAGATGGCGGTCACAATGCTTTTCCCGCCGCCGGGATATCCCGGGGTCCCGCCAAGGGGACCCGATGAGATACAAATGGCGTTTTCAGGAGAATCCCACTTGGTATCCCCGGACACGGCATTCCACATCATCCAGAGGTCGTAGCCCTTGCCGCCGATAAATTTTTCTTTTACGGCAGCCGCTATGGGGTTGATAATGATATCGGTTGTGGAAAGATTGATCCGAAGGGAAACATCCATATATCCCCTCTGTACCTCCGCCCGCTCATAGGAGACAGATTTGGTTTCTTTAAGATTCAGTTGACCCATTTTTACAACTCCTTAAACATTCATTTCTGCAGGTTGATTTTATTTGCAATGCAGGCCTGTTGATCTGGCAAAATACAACAGGTATTATTCCTAAAATTGTTTGTCAATATACCACAATTGTGTCTGATAGTATAGGGATAGCTGTCAAATACAATGGTTTAACCATTACTAAACCATTCTCCGGAGCTTGTCAACCCGGGAATCGGCTCAACACCTCTGCAGGATAGGTATTGGGAGTTGACGATGACCCTATCGGATAAAGTCAGAAGCGTCTCTTTAGGGATGGGATGCCCACTAAATAGTTAAAAAAACTTGACTTTTTAGATCATTTTGCGGTACCAAACCAGTGTGAATATGGATAAATTTTTATAGAAAGGTAATTCCATGCTTGTTTTGGCCAATTTTTTGGAAGCTATTGCCGTGGTATTGGACTATGCTTTAAGTATATATATGTGGATAATTGTTGCAGGTGCGGTTCTTTCCTGGGTCAGCCCGGACCCTTACAACCCCATCGTCAGATTTATAAACACTGTTACCGAACCTGTGTTTTACCAGATCAGAAAAAGACTTCCAGTCAGTTTTGGCGGACTGGATATTTCTCCTGTGATTGTGATTTTAGTGATCATTTTTCTTCAGACATTTGTTGTGAACAGCCTCCACGGGCTGGCACGCTCAATTGTTTAACTTTCGGAAAGGAGTTTTTCTATGGGAGTAACACCACTGGTTGTCAGGCAAAAGGAATTTACGACCCGGTTCAGGGGGTTTGATGTTCAGGAAGTGGATGTGTTTCTTGAGGAAATTTCAAAGGAACTGGAGTCCCAGAGCAAGGCCATTGAGGATGTCAGAAGGGAAAATCACCGTCTGAACCTTGAAAACCAAGGGTATCGCAAAAGAGAAGATTCCATGAAAACGGCCATGATCCAGTCCCAGAAGATATTGGATCAGATGAAGGAAAATGCGAGAAAAGAGGCCCAGCTCACCATGGCCAATGCAGGCGTGGAAGCGGAAAAAATTTTAAACCGTGCCCATAAAAGACTCTCCCAGCTTCACAGTGATATCATTGAACTCAAGCGCCAGAGAATTCAGCTTGAAATGCAGATCTCTGCAGTTTTGGAATCCCATTCAAAAATGCTTGAGATGACCAAGGAAGAGAATAAGGCAGCAGACGAAACCGATTCCACCCTAAAATTCATTAAACAGGCTTAGGCCTTCCATCAAACCTTAAAAAAAAGGTGTCCAAATGGCTGAGATTGATGCTTTTTTTAAACTCATGCACGACCAGGGTGCATCCGATCTTCACCTGGCATCGGGTCAGCAGCCGGCATTAAGGCTTAACGGGGATATTGAGCGGATCAAATACGAGCGCCTTTCCAGTGACAAACTGCGGGGAATTCTCTATGAAATCACTTCCCAGGAAAAAATAAAGGTATTTGAGGAAACAGGGGATGTGGATTTCGGATATGAAATCCCGGGTCTGGCCCGGTACAGGGCCAATTATTTCATGCAGAAGAACGGAATATCTGCGGTCTTTCGGGAAATTCCCTCCAATGTACTGACAGCAGAGCAATTGGGGCTGCCTGCGGTTATCTCAAAATTAGCTGACCTGCCCCGGGGATTGGTGCTGGTCACCGGCCCCACAGGATCGGGCAAGTCCACCACCCTTGCTGCCATTATCGACCAGGCCAATAAGGGCCGGAAAGATCATATCATCACGGTTGAAGACCCCATTGAGTTTGTTCACCAAAGCCATAGTTGCATTGTGAACCACAGGGAAGTGGGGCTCCACACCCAGACCTTCTCCTCGGCCCTTCGCGGGGCATTGCGTGAGGACCCGGATATCATCCTGGTGGGAGAGTTGAGGGACCTTGAAACCATTTCCCTTGCCATTGAGGCTGCGTCCACAGGTCACCTGGTCTTTGGAACCCTTCATACCTCCAGTGCTGCCAAGACCGTTGACAGGATCATCGAGGTGTTTCCGTCCACAGAGCAGGCCCAGATCCGTTCCACCCTGTCCGATGGTCTGCGGGCTGTGGTGGCCCAGGTATTGTTCAAACGGATCGATAAAAAGGGCCGGTGTGCGGCCATGGAAATTCTCATTGCAACGCCTGCGGTCAGAAACCTGATCCGGGAAGCAAAAACACACCAGATTCCCTCCATGATCCAGACGGGGAAACAATATGGGATGCAATTATTGGATGATGCCATCATGCAATTGTATAAAAAAGGCTGGATCAGCCCGGATGAAGCCTATGGCAAGGCCAATAACAAGGGCATATTCAGGCCCTTCCTCAAACATCCGCCCAATGATTTTACAGAAGCCTGAATGAAAACCCAAACAGTTGAAAAGGGGATGGCATGAAAAAACAGCAGATTGACCATATCCTTTCAAGGATGCTGGATTCCCATACCAATGTATCGGATTTAAATCTGACACCGGGCAAGCCGCTCCAGGTAGAAAGTTCCGGGCAGTTGGTTCCGGTTGTCATCGAGCCGTCCTATGCCGTCCTGACCCCCTTTCAAACGGAAGTCTTTGCCTTAAATCTGATGAACAACAATCGGAAGCTGACGGAAACCCTGATACGGGAAGGCTCCTGTGACCTTTCCTACCAGTTGGGCACAAAGGCCAGGTTCCGGGTCAATATTTTTTCACGATCCGGAAAATATTCCATTGTTTTAAGAAAGCTTGAAACCAAAATTCCCACCATTGAAGAGCTGAACCTGCCGGCAAGTTTTTTGCCCATGGCAGAGGAGAAAAACGGGATTATATTTGTCACCGGCGCAACAGGATCGGGCAAATCCACCTCTCTTGCCGCGCTTCTGGACAAAATCAATGAAACCAAATCCGTCCATGTGATTACCCTTGAGGATCCCATTGAATATCAGCACCCCCAGAAAAAATCCACCTTTAACCAGCGGGAGCTGGGCATGGATTTTGACACCTTTGCCAGCGGATTGCGGGCCGCCCTGCGCCAGGCCCCAAAGGTGATTCTGGTGGGCGAGATGCGGGACAGGGAAACGGTTGAGATAGGACTTTCAGCAGCTGAAACCGGACACTTGGTTTTGTCCACCCTCCATACCGTGGATGCAGGCCAGACCATCAACCGGGTGCTGGGTATGTTTTCCACAGAAGAAGAACGGCAGATCCGTATCCGCCTGGCGGACACGGTGAGGTGGGTGGTGGCCCAGCGGTTGCTGCCCAAGAAGGACGGGGGCCGCGTGGCCGCCTTTGAAATCCTGGGGACCAATCTGCGGGTGAGAGATTCCATTTTGAACGGGGAATCCGAGGGAAAAACCTTTAATGACATCATCATGGCAGGCGGGTCCCAGGGAATGATTTCCTTTGACCAGTTCATCATTGCCCTTTATGAAGAGGGAAAGATCGATGGGGCAACCGCATCTGCCTATGCATCCCGGAAAGATATTGTGGGCAGGGGTCTTGATCGCATAAAGAGCGCCAGGGGAGAGTCCACCAGCAATATTGATTCCCTTGAGATTGACCATGGATATAAAAGGGAGAAAAACCGGTGAACATTACCTGCCCCCATTGCAACACAAAATTGAATATTCCGGACCATAAGATACCAAAGGACAAGGATTCGTCATTCAAATGTCCCAAATGCGGCGACAGGGTCCAGGTGACCGCCTCCCAAATTACGGCATCTGACCAAGGGGATAGGGAGAATGGAACAGCCGGGCAAGCATCCATGGGGTCTGCCCCTTTGTCTGCCCGGGGTCGGGAACAGGCGCTGGTATGTATGGCGGACTCGCCCGGGCGCATAAAATTGGTAGCTGCTGCAAAGGATGCCGGATTTCATGTTGAAACCCCGGCTTCCATTTCAGAGGCCTTGGGGCGGATGGAATATCAACTCTATTCCCTTGTCCTGGTGGATGATGTCTTTGATCGGAACCAGGGATTTAAGGCCATGTCCGTCCATATGAATGAAATGGATATGTCATTAAGGCGGCGGATCTGTCTGATCCTGATCAGTGACTTTTTTTCCACGGGGGACCCCATGGCGGCCCTGCATTCAAGTGTCAATTATATTATCGGATCCAATGACCTGGATCATCCGGAGGGTGTTTTGTCAACGGCTTTGACGGAGCATCTAAATTTTTACACGGTTTTCAACGACTCCATGAGGGCAGCGGGCAAGGCATAAATTTCTATGATTCAAAACTGGTATGACCCCTTTACTGCCGGCGAGTTGTGGCGGCGGATTTTTTCATTTTTAAACCTTGGTGTCCTGTTTATCACCCTGGCCTTTGGGGCATCGGAATTCAGGTTCGACTGGTGTGAACGTCTGGTGGGAACCTATCTTTTGACCACAAATGATACAAGACCTGAAACCGGAGCCGTGTGGGAATCCGGCAGGCAGACCTCCAATGCCCATAAGTCTCTGAATCAGATCATTACCCGGAGAGAAGATACCCGCAGAAGCGCCCAAAGTGCTGAATCCTTTTCCCATCTGGCAGGCAGTCTTCGGCCCGGGGAATGGGTCCCCCTGGACAAAGATCTGTTCAAGGTGCTGTATCTGTCCCTTTCCGCTTCCGCCGGCCGCAAGGTCATTGATCCCTCCCATCTGGTCTGGCTTTTGAACGGAAAGACCACAGACCGCATTTTTTGTGAAGGCCAGGCGGATGGGGTTAAACTTTATTTTATTGATTCCCAGAACCGGGTGATCCATCAGATTGATTTAAAAAAGAATGCCATTGTGGAAATTGAATCCGGCAATGCACCCTTAAAAGTACAGCTAAAGGAAATAGAAGCCTTTGCAGGCAGAATTTTTCCGGCTGAAAAATTTTTTGACGCAGTTTTGAAATTACCAACAGAGATGATTTCCGAGTTGATGGTGGATCCAGATCTATTGCTCAAACAGAATGGGACCATTCAACAGGTGGGGATATGGAACGAAGCGGAAAACGGATATATCAAGCTGGGATTTGAGTTTGAATACCGGGGGGAAAACCAGGTGCTGCTGATCCAGGCCCGGGAGTGGGCTGTCTGGCAGTTAAGCCTTCTTCTGAAAGCAGAACCGCAATGACATTCTTTTTGCGCGCCATCTCCCTGGTCCGGCTGTTCTTTTTCCTTGGCCTGGTGATAGTTTCTCTGGGGATACTATCCGGTATTTTTTTGATATTCTATCTGGCCGGGGATCTGCCAAAATTGCCCTCTCCCTTAAGCCGGATCATTGAAACGCCACAGAGCCTGATCTATGCCTCCACAGGCCAGGTGATTATGGGTCTGGGAGAAAGAAAGGCCGTGCCCCTGGAGATGGTGTCAAAGGATTTTATCAATGCCATTGTGGCCACAGAAGACCATCTGTTTTTCGAGCACCATGGTATGAACAAGCTTCGCACCCTCAAAGGGTTATACATTACCTTGTTTGATCCGGATAAGGTCCAGGGGGCATCCACCATCACCCAGCAGCTTGCCAAAAATTTATTTTTCAGCTTTGAACAATCCTGGCGGCGGAAATTCAAGGAAATGCTGGTGGCACTGCAGATAGAGGCGGCCAATACCAAAGAAGAAATCCTCAATGCCTATATAAACCAGATTCATTTTGGTGCCGGGGCCCAGGGAATTGAAAACGCCTCCCAGACCTTTTTTGGAAAACCAGCCCTGGAATTGGATCTGGCGGAAGCCTCCCTTTTGGCAGGTCTTCCCAAGTCACCCACCAACTACAACCCCTTCCGGCATTATGACCGGGCCCTGAAACGACGTGATATTGTCCTGGAACGGATGGCAGTGGCTGGATTCATTTCACACCCAGAGGCCCAAAAGATTTCTGCCACCCGGCCCCAGCTCCACAAGGGCCGGATGGATTCCAGAAGCGGGAGTTATTTTCTGGACGCCCTGATCAAAGAGCTGATTCAAATCTATGGGGAAGATGTGGTTTTCCATGGGGGTATCCGGGTCTATTCCACTCTGGATACCCGGCTGCAATCCTTTGCCCGTGATGCCCTGACCCAGGGCCTTGACCAACTGGATACCCTCATGGGTCTTGATCCTGGGGAAAAGGATCGTCCCCAGGGGGCCTTGGTTGCCATTGATACGGGGTCCGGTGCCATCAAGGCCATGGTGGGCGGCCGGGACTATTACGCCAGCGAGTTTAACCGGGCCATGGACAGCCGACGCCAGGCCGGGAGCGGGTTTAAGCCATTTGTTTATTATACGGCCTTTCAAAAGAAAGGGGTCCATCCCGGAACAAGGATGACGGACAAACCGGTATTGATAAAGATTCCCGGAGCAAAAGATTGGGAGCCCCAGAATTTTGAAAAGCGTTTTAACGGGAATATGATTTTGAAAAATGCCTTTGCCCAGTCTGTAAACACCATTGCTGCCCAGTTGGTCGGTATGACGGGCCCCGAGGCGGTGACCGCCATGGCCCGGGCCTGCGGCGTGAAAAGTCCTTTGGAAGACGTTTATTCAGTGGCCCTTGGTACCTCTGCCGTCAGTCCCCTGGACATGGCAGGGGCGTTTTCGGTATTTGCCAATCTGGGGGTTAAACACGACCCCTTCCTTTTCTGGCGAGTCGAGGATGCCTTTGGGCGGGTTTTGTTTGAACGGATCGTTCAAAATAAGAATGTGCTCGAGTCCGGTGTGACCTTTCAGGTGCTGGACATGATGAAAGAGGTTGTGGACACGGGATCAGGCAGGTCCATTCGGAGCCTTGGTTTTGGAAGGCCTGCTGCCGGAAAAACCGGCACCACTGACAATTATAACGATGCCTGGTTTACCGGGTTTACCCCGTCCCTGTGCGTGTCTGTGTGGACCGGGTTTGATAAAAAAAAGCGGCTAAAAGATACCAACGGGATCGGGATCACCGGCGGCAGAGGGGCTGCACCCATCTGGGCTGAGTTCATGATAAATGCCATGAAAGGCGAGCCGGAAAGGGATTTTGCCATCCCGGACAATATCCGGTTTGAGGCAGTTGACCCTGTTACCGGATGTGCGCCCAAAAGCACTGGACCCTCCATTGTTGTGCCCTTGAAAACAAATCAGGCCCCCTGCGGGAGGGAGGAGAAATGATCCGGCCCATGGGAAATTTCAGCCTCCGGCTCTGGATCATCGCCCTTGCGGCAGGGCCTGTTTGTTTCTATTGCATGTCCTCTTTGTCAAATGCTTTTCCCGGGGTGCCTCCGGCGGTGCTGGGTACAAGCCTGCTTGTTGTTCTGGGGATCATCATCGGGACAGTTCTTGATCACATGGGCAAACGTCAGATAGACAAATTGATAAAGGAAGGGGAAATCTGGGAGCGGGCCGGCATTCTATCCCGGGCTGAGAGAAATTATGCCCAGGCTGTCAGAACCTATGATACCTTTTTGCTATCGCCTCTGTTTTCCCAAAAAATCAGCACCCGCCTGACCGGGGCCCTGGCCAGGTTTTCCCTTACCACCGGTATTGAAAGTCCTTATCTCAAGCTGGCATCGGCTGAATATCTTAAGTCAAGTCCCGGAGATGAAACCCTGGCCGGTTTGTGGCTTGGGCAGCTTAAAAAAGAGGGCCAGGCCGGCGATCTGGAACAGGAAGTGCTGACCGCCCTTGCCAATATCCACTACACCCATAAAAAGCTTGCGGTTTTGCTGGTCGATGTGCTGCTGGATCTGGGGCGGATGGATTATGCTGCCAAACGCCTGTACAAGAATATTCTGGATGACCCGGAAATGGCTGAGGAAAATAGACGATTCTACCGGGAAAAAATCCGGGAACTTTTGGGCGAACCAGATGAAATTGTTGAGAAAAAAGTCCCTCTCCATGTCAAATCCACATCCCTCCGTTCTCTCCATTCCCCTTATTCCCTACCGTCTCGTCCTTCTCGTCCTTTTCGCCCACTTGATGTTGGGCGACAATTTATACAGTTGGCCGCTACTTTTCCCCGGGCAGTCGGGGTGGGCCTGAAAAGTGTGGGCAGGGCACTTGTTTCATTTTTAAGCTTTTGTATTCTATCCCTGGGAAATATCATTGCCTTTGTCAGGGAACGGGAGCGGGTCGGTTTTTATCTCAAGGTCGGGGCCATGGGGATTTTGTCTGTGTGGTTAGTGTTTTTTCTGGGAAATACCATTTCCCATATATTAAACTCAAGGGGCGTTGAAAAAGAACCCAAAATGATTGAAATCAAGGTTCCAAAACCCTTTACCATCCAGGTGGCAGCCTATTTGACAAAAGACCATGCAGACCGGTATGTTGCGGTATTAAAGAAAAAAGGGTTTGCCCCCTTTATTTCAAAGGTGGGGGGGGGAGGCAAAATCTGGTATGTGGTGCGCATCTCTGAATTTTCAGATAAAGCAGATGCGGCTGCCTTTGGGGAAAAGCTCAAGTCGGAAAAAGTCATAGACGATTTTTTTGTCAGCAATAAGTAGGAAAAGAGCCGATCGTCCATGGCGGTTTTGTGTGTTACAGGTTGATCACCTTGTCGGCATATTGCATGGAGGTGACAATATCCAGCATATTGGTGGTCTGGCCCACCTTTTTTTTCTCCATAAGGCCCAAATGGGTCAGGCAGGCCCCGCACACAAGAATATCAATATGGTCGGCCTCAAGGGCCAGAAGTTCTTCCAGGACCGGTGAATCCATTGTGGACAATTTTACTCCGTGGTTGACAAAGACAAGCCGCCACAGTTCTTTTCCCAATTCTTTCAGGGTTTTAATAAAATTGACCATCAGCTTTCCACCCAGATCATCATCTCCCCGGCCCAGTTGGGCGCCAGAGATCAGGACCATGATTTTTTGGGATTGAACCTGTGTCCTTTCCGGTGCTGGGGCGGGTTCTGCTTTTTTTGCATCTGCCGTATCTTTTATGCCTTCCACGGCAGAAGAGATACCGTCCGAGTCGACAGAGACTTCAAATCCGTGGAAACTTAAAAACCGGCTGAGGTTTTCCACGGCTGCATCATTGTCAACCAGAATCCGGACATGGCTCAGGGCTTCATTTTCAAGGAGTTTTTTGGTTTGCAGCACAGGGGCCGGGCAGTCTAATTTTCGACAATCAAGTTCTTTTATCATATGCGTTTCTCTATGGGGTTAAGGGGCTATCTTTTATTCTAAAGAGAGAGGTGTGTGAAGTCAAATAGAGATATCTGATGAAGATTTAGATTTGTATTTATATTTTCAATGGGAGAAAAAGATTTGACACGATCCTCTGGGTATGGCCATTATCAGGAAGACCCCCTAAAGCGTTTCAAAGGAGACCCAGTATGATTATTATCTCAAACGTGACCTATCCGCCTGAAAGTACCCGGGAGATTGCCACCCGTTATCTGACCGCACCGGCTTTGCCGGGGTTTATCACCAAAAAAGGGCCGTATATCTCGGCCAGCAACACCCAGGGCATGCATTCCATAACCTATTATGAACTGGAGAATGACCGGTTGGCAGACGGATTAAAGGCCATTGGCGACAGCCTGGCCATCTATTTCGGTGTGCCGGGGTATAAGTATGACATCAAGCCTTATTTTGAATTGGAGGAAGGGTTAAGTATCCTGGGATTGTGAGGTTCTTTTTTTCGGGCCCAGCCACAGATGGTTTCAAAGTCTGCAAATTTCCATACATGGGGAAATTGCCGGCATTGCAGGGGTTTTACCGGATGGATACTACAGCCCGTATCCCCAAGAAAAATACAGCTTCCATCCTCTTTTTCTTTCAGGGACAAGGCGGTCCGATCCTGTGTTAAGCGTGTGAACCGGTGGATGAAGGCATGGACGTCCAGGTTTAAAAATAGGGCAACGGCATCGGGTTCATCCTTGGTCAGCCTTACATAGCCCGGTTCTCTGCAACAGGCATGGCAGCGGATGCACTGAAAATCTGTCAGATTTACGACCATATTTTTTCCTGGGACTATCGGTGACCTAAATTTTAGCGGTTTTTAGTCGTCCGCGTCCGTTATATCAAAGCTTTCCCTGCGGATCAAGTCAATGAGCTGCCGTGATGTCAGCCGTTTTCGGGACAGGGACGCTTTTTGGTTTTCCACGATAACTTCCCCGGGCATGGGGCGAAGATTGTATGTCCCGCCCATGGCATAGCAATAGGCCCCTGCGTCCTTTATGGACAGGATATCATTTTCCCGTATTTCAGGCAGGGACCGGTCTTTGGCAAACAGGTCGCCTGTTTCACAGATATTGCCGCAGATGTCATAGACAAAAGGCTTTCCTTTGGGATTGCTGATATTTTTAATGGTGTGATGGGCATCATAGAACATGGGGCGGATGAGTTGGGGAAAGCCTGAATCTGTTCCGCAAATGGTCCGGTTGCGGTTGTGCTTGATGGTGTTGACCTTGACCAGAAGCTGGCCCGCCTGGGCTGTCAGGTATTTGCCCGGCTCAAACCAGATACCCAATTGCCTGCCGTAGGTACGGGTAAAACGCGAGAAGCGTTCCATTATCCGGATGCCCATTTGTTTGTAATCCACCTGGGTTTCATCGGGCCCGTAGGGAACCTTGAAACCGCCGCCAAAATCCAGGAAGGTCAGATCCGGAAAATTTTTTCTTGTGGCAATGGACATGATCCGCTCCATGGCCGTGAGAATGGAATCGGGCTTTATCAGACCGGACCCTGTGTGCTCATGGAGTCCGGTTACTTTTAAGCCGTTATTGCAAATGATGGTTTTGACCTTGTCCACATCTTCCAGCAGAATACCGAATTTGGTTAAATCCCCTCCGGTCTTGATCTTGTCGTGTTCACCGTCCACCACTCCCGGGTTAAACCTAAGGCAGACAGGGGTATTGGGATATTTTTTGGCATATCGTTCGAGACGGGACAAAGAATCAATATTCATGAGGACCCCCTCTGCCATGACTTCGTCCATTTCTGCATCTGTGATGTTATTGGCCGTATAGATAATGTCGGATGGGTTAAATCCACAGGAAAGTGCCATGTGCAGGTCGCCGGGACTGACCGCATCAATGCCGGCCCCCAGATTTTTCAGGGTGGTCAGGATTGAATGGTTGTAATTGGCTTTCATGGCATAGCACACGCGCAAGGTTGGCCAGGGGAAGGCCTCGCAAAACAGTTGGTATTGGTGCTTTATCCGATCCAGGTCATAGACATAGGTGGGGGTGCCGTATTTTCGGGCAATATTTTTCAGCAGAGAGGTTGCAATTTCCATTATATATTTCCTGTATATATCTCTGGTCCAAGGCTTCTGAAAATAATACCAAGAAAAAACAAGTTGTCAAGAACAATATTCTTTATTATTATAACAATTAAGAATATTGTTCTAAATTGTTCACACAAATAAGGTTAAATTTGGAGTTTTTAATATTTCAGGAGAATTTTTTAATAAAAAGTCTATGTTGGTGCGAATTTCTAGGATGGTATCTGCCTTTATCAATTGTTTTAAGATGGCATTGGAGAATTTAAAATTGGCGCAAAAATAAGGGGCAAATTTTTTAAACATTTTTACGGCAAACCGATCGTCATAGTGTCGGCTCAAGAGATGTGTGAAACGAAGTGCCGTGGTGTGATAGATATCATCTTCCGGCAGCATCCCCTTTGTCCACTGGGCAAAAATCCAGGGTCTTGCTACGGCCATTCTTCCCAGGGAAAGACCGTGGCAGGCGGTCTGGTTTGTCATTTTGATTCCATCGGTAATGTCGAACAGGTTGCCATTGCCAAAGACCGGTATGGAGACGGCATCTTTTACCCGGGTGATGATATCCCACCGGGGAGGGCGATTCCGTCTGTCAGGGGCCACCCGTGGATGGAAGGTCAGGGCGTCGGCCCCGGCATCTTCAAATTGTTTGGCCATGTCGGCTGCAAATTGAGGGTTGTTTTCCCACCCGGTTCGAAATTTTACAAAGACAGGGCAGGAAACCGCTTGCCGGACCGCTGCAACAATATTTACGGCCAGTTCCGGAGTTTTTAAAAGGGCGGCCCCGCACCCTTTTTTACAAATGGCTGCCACAGAACAGCCAAAGTTAAGGTCAACACCAAAAAAGCCCTCTGCTTCAATCCTCCTGGCAGCCGAAGCCATGCTGTCAGGCGTTGATCCGAAAATCTGACAGACCAGAAAGGGCAGTTCGGCAGGCCGCCATTTAAATACATTGGAGATGGCCGGGTTTTCCTGGGGCACTGCCCTGGCGCTGCACATGCCCGTAAACAAAAGACCGAATCCGCCGAATTCCGATACAAGTTCCCGGAAGGCAATGTGCCCGAGGCCGGCCATGGGTGCCAACACCATTCGGTTGTCAATGCTTTTATTGCCAATGGGCAAGGGCGTATTCAGATGGCGGGCCAGTTTTTCTTGGGGTGTTGTCATGTGTTTGATCTCAGGAGTAATATCCGGTTAAAAAAATGGATATATAGCTAAAATTCAAGGGATATGTCAATAGACGGATGGAAGCTTCTGGGCGGAACGGGGTCTTACAGGCCTTGAATTAGGGACACTAACAAAAAAGAGCTTGCTGGTGCCCTGGTAAATGCGTAAGGTGGCGACAGACCAATTGTGTTTGCATGGGTGTCGGCCGCATCTTTATGGATTTTTAATTTAATGGAAAGACAACTTGTTCGATGAACACAAAAATAGTGAAAGCCGATAATAAGATCAATACCAAGAACCGTCAGAAAGCTGCGGAACTGGTTGTTAATTTAGGACTGTTCTTCAATGCAGTCCTTGCGTTGGTAAAGGTTTCCGCCGGCATCCTGGGGCATAGCCAGGGGCTGCTGGCCGACGGTATCAACTCGGTGTCTGATGTTATTTATTTTGTTGTGGTAAAGATTTTTGTTCGGTTATCGGGCAAGCCTGCCGATTCCGAACACCCCTATGGCCATCACCAACTTGAGAGTATTGCAGCTCTAGTCGTAGGGGCTTTCGTGATCACCACCGGTGCTGCCATATTCTGGGATTCTGTCAATTCGGCATTTGACATTTTTGTGGGAACGGCTCCCCAGCTCAAAGTGAGACTATTTGCACTGGTTGTGGCATTGGCAACGATTATTTGCAAAATTTTTTTAATGCTGCACGCGAACCGAACTGGCCGGACAACCGGGAACCTGGCAATCAAGGCCCTGGCAAAGGATCATAGAAACGATATTTTTGCTTCCATGGGGGCTTCTATCGGTATTCTTCTCAACATGCTGGGCATCACCTGGGGAGACCCTTTGGCAGGTGCTGTTGTGGCTCTCATCGTAGCAAAGACCGGAATGGATATTCTACGGGAAGCCTCTTCGGATCTCATGGACAATGTTCCCAGCAGGGAGCTTGCCGAAAGGATACATGAACTTCTGGACGGCATGGAGGAGATTAAATCCATCGAAGACATTCATGCACACAGATTCGGTCCCTACCTGGTGGTGAATCTTACCATTGGCATTGATGGGGATTTGCGTGTAAAGGATGGAGATAAGATTGCCGACACCGTGGAGAGCACGCTTATCTCAGGTCTTGAGATGCTTCGCAAGGTTTATGTTCACTACCATCCTGTGCAGGTTGGAAAACCCGGAGACGGGCCTTTGACCTTAAAGCGTTGATAAAAATTTACCATTTGTTGTGACCCTTCTTCTGTCGCCTGAATAGATGGAATAGGGTCGAACAGGAGAAAAATATGGCAGGTGGCTGGTCCCGTGACGGGGCGGTGCAAGATCAGATAGATGCCAGCGTGGAAGATGCCGTAAAGCTGGCCAGGAGCCGGTTGCCGGATGGTGAGGGCTTAACCCACTGTCAAGTGTGCGAAGCCGATATTCCCGAGGCTCGCCGCAAAGCGGTCCCTGGTGTTCGTTTGTGTATCCGATGCCAGTCAAAGCTTGAAGAAAAACAGCCGCGTTCCACCGGCTTCAACCGGCGCGGCAGCAAAGACAGCCAGTTAAAGTAATCCTTATTTTTTTGATAAACTGCGGTATCTTTCTTTAAATCAACCCCAGCTGTTTTCAGGTCATGGCATTGCTTGACATACGTATTTAGCTATAATATCTTAGAGCGTTAATTTATGGGATATAATAAATGATAAACAGACATGAGCAGGAGAAAAAGCAGTTTAAACGGCTTTTTCAGCAACAGGGTGTTGACAAGTTTGATGACAGGTTTAAGGTCCTTGAGGCTTTTTTAAAACTGGAACACCATGTGACCCATGCCGATATTTTGCGGCAATTGAAAGAAGATGGCACCCATCTGGATCCCGGGTTTGTGACCTCCAGCATGGAGCATCTGTGCCGGTTTGGCTTTGCAAGCCGGGTGGCCTTTGATTCCGGAGAGGATGTCCTTTATGAACACCGGCATCTGGGGGTGCACCATGACCATATGGTCTGTGCAAAATGCAGTGCCATTCTGGAATTTAAGGATGAAGCCCTGGAGGCCCTTCAGCAAAGAGTTGCAGAGGCCTATGGATTTTATATGCTTCAGCACAAGATGGAGATATACGGACTGTGCTCCCAGTGCATGGCCGATCGAAAAAAGCTTGTTCTCCTTCACAAGGCAAAACCGGGGGAAAAGCTCATTGTCAAGGAATTGGAAGCCGGCAAAAATATGCAGTTGCGGATTTCTTCAATGGGATTGAAAATCAATGACCGCATTGAGGTTGTTTCCAATGGGTTCGGGGGGCAGGTGGTCATTGCGGTTGGGGAGAACCGGCTGGTCATTGGCACCGGCATGGCCCAAAAAATCTGGGTTCAGTCCGTTGAAAGAGAACAGGTGCCGGGAACCTTCGGGGGTATTGAAGATGCAGTTCCCATAAATCTGAGCCAGATGAAGGCAGGACAGGAAGGGACCATTGTTCGGGTCTCCGGAGAAACGCAGTTGCGGCGAAGGCTTCTTGAGATGGGCATCAACAGAGGCACTCGCATATACGTTGAAAAATATGCGCCCTTAAAAGACCCCCTTGAGCTGGTTGTCAAGGGATATCATATTTCCCTCCGCATTGAGGAGGCAGCCAATATTTTGGTTGAAAATGTCAGTTCTAAAAAAAGATAAAAATGAAACAAAAACTCACCATCGCCCTGGCCGGTAATCCCAATTGCGGGAAAACCACCATATTCAACAACCTGACCGGTGCCAGACAGAAAGTCGGCAACTGGCCCGGGGTAACCGTTGAAAAAAAAGAGGGCCGTCTGATCCATGGGGACTATGACCTTAAGGTGGTGGATCTTCCGGGAACGTATAGTCTGACACCCTTTTCCATAGAAGAGATAACCGCAAGGGATTTCATTATTGATGAAGCCCCGGATATTGTGATCAACATCATTGACGCGTCCAACCTGGAAAGAAGTCTTTTCCTGGCCCTCCAGATTCGGGAACTGGGCCGGCCGGCCCTCTTTGTTTTGAATATGGCAGACATGGCGGAAGCCAAGGGCATTAAAATTGATGAAAAAAAATTATCCGCATTGCTGGGCCTGCCCGTTGTCTTTACCATTGGGAACAAAAACAAGGGAACCGACATTCTGGTTGAGGCCGCCATCCGGGAGGTAAGTGCATTTCACAAGCAAAAAGAATTTAGAACCATACGGTACGGCAATGAGATAGAAGGATGCATTTCAAAGATTGAATCTGCACTTAAGCTGGCCGGCCTTGAGGATGAGGATGTCCTGATTCGCTGGAAAGCCATCAAGATCCTTGAGGATGACAAACTTATCAAAGAGCAGATTTTGGGTCTTCCCCCGGGTCGCCAGGCAGAGGTCTTGGACCTTGCGGCTGACTGCCGCAGACGTATTTATGATCTCTACCAGGATGATTTTGAGATCGTTCTCACGGATGACCGTTACGGGGTGATTGCCGGGATTGTAAAGGAAACCGTTACCAATCTGGCCATACGAAGGATTGATATGTCCCGGAATATTGATTTGGTGCTGACCGACCGGTTTTTCGGTATCCCGGTCTTTATCTTTTTTATCTGGGCCATGTTTCAACTGACATTTACCCTTGGCGCATATCCCATGGGATGGATTGAAGCCGGGGTGGCCGCGGTGTCCAACACACTTGAGGGGCTGATGGCCCCATCTCTTTTCAAATCCCTTCTCCTGGACGGGATTATTGCGGGTATCGGGAGTGTGGTTGTCTTTTTGCCCAATATTTTAATTTTGTTTTTCTGCATTGCATTGTTTGAAGATACCGGTTATATGGCCCGGGCTGCCTTTCTTATGGACCGGGTTATGCACACGGCAGGACTCCATGGAAAGTCGTTCATCCCCATGCTCATGGGATTCGGCTGCAACGTGCCGGCCATAATGGCCGCCCGAACCCTTGAAAATGACAAGGACAGGATACTGACCATCCTCATGACGCCTTTTATGTCGTGTTCGGCCCGGCTGCCGGTTTATATCGTCCTGGCCGGCAGTTTTTTTGGCCACAGGGCCGGTACGATTATCTTTTGTCTTTATCTTTCCGGGATTGTCATGGCCATTTTATCCGGGCGTATTTTGCGTTCCCTGTTGTTCAAGGGGGAAGATGCCCCCTTTGTTATGGAGCTGCCGCCCTATCGAATGCCCATGTTAAAGAGTCTGATGATTCACATGTGGGACAGGAGCAAAATGTTCCTTAAAAAAATGGGAGGGGTGATTCTGGTGGGATCCATTATCATCTGGGCCCTGTCTAGTTTTCCAAAAAACATTTCTTATTCCGTGGATTATGATACCGTGTCTGCCAGGGTATCGGAAGCGTATGCAGCCAAGATCAAGTCCGCTGACAAGGAGACTGCCATGGCACTTGTCCGGGAACAGGTCTTGGAATTGCGGGAAATTGAGAATAAAAAGGAGCAGGAACGGATTTCCAAATCCTATATCGGATATATCGGCAAGGGCCTGGAACCGGTTTTTGCACCCATTGGCATAGGGTGGCAGGCCAGTGTTGCCCTGGTGACAGGCTTTGTGGCCAAAGAAGTGGTGATCAGTACCATGGGGGTGTTATACGGGGTGGGACAGGAGGATGGTCAGGCCCTTGAGACGGCATTGAAAAGATCGGGCATGACCCCGTTGTCTGCTTTGTCCATGATGGTT
>VMSR01000302.1 GCA_013792075.1 Desulfobacula sp. | reverse complement strand
ACACCCCTCATTTGAATCGTTAGAAATTCCTTCTTCAAATCTTATTTATGCATTCTTCTAATTCAGGCATCTATTGGGCATCCCAGTTTGGCAATTCGATTTGAATTACCGGGTTATAAAATACAATGAAAAAGCAAGACAGATTTATGGAGATAAAATTCTTGGCCAATATTGTTACTTTGTCGCGGCTAAAAGACATTCTGTCTGCACCGACTGCCCTGCCAGATTGGTTTATGAAGGGCAAGAAAGTGGCAGGTCACAACATGAAAGGATTGATGCTTCAGGCGAAAGGATCTATATCGATCACATGGCTGCACCTATAAGGGACGTGAATGGAAACATGACAGGTGTTCTTGTTCTCATTATAAATATCACCGCCCGTAAACAACTCGAAGAAGATCTGATGCGACATCGAGACAGGCTTGAGGAGATAGTCAGGAAAAGGACTGAAGCGTTAAAAAAGGAGGAAGAAAAATATCGCAGGCTTTATGAAAAATCCCAGAGAAACGAGGCTCTTTACATATCTCTTTTGAACTCCTCAGCAGACGCTGTCGCCATCTATGATCTTGAAGGAAATCTTCAATATATAAACCAAGCATTTACCGAGACATTCGGCTGGACTATAGAGGAGTTAAAAAACAAGCGGATTCCCTATGTGCCTGAACAAGAAAAAAAATCAACAATAGCTGAAATCATACGGGTAATAGAAACAGGAATTCCGTCCAAAAATTTTCCAACCAAACGCTATACCAAAGATGGCCGGTTGCTATATATCTACATCAGTGCATCTCGATATGATGATCACGAAGGAAATCCAGCCGGATTATTGGTCATTCTGAAGGATGTCACCCATATCAAAGCCACCGAACTACAAGTTCAACAGGCCCAGAAAATGGAATCATTAGGGACATTGGCCGGTGGGATTGCCCACGATTTTAATAATATTCTTTCGGGAATTTTTGGCTTTTCACAATTGGCAAGAAATCATCTGAAAAATCCTGAAAAAGCTGAAAAAGATATTAATCAAATCATTAAGGGAGCACAAAAAGCTACCGATCTGGTCCAGCAAATTCTCACAGTTAGCAGGCAATCTACACATGAAAAACACCCAGTCTCTATCTGCTCGGTTATCGAAGAGGCACTTAAACTGTTACGAGCCACAATACCTGCAACCATAGAGATCAAAGAAGAGATTTACTCTAAGGCAACGGTGATGGCAGATCCAACCAAACTTCATCAGGTCATCATGAACCTATGCACCAATGCCTATCATGCGATGTGTGAAACCGGCGGATCTCTTTTTGTGGGACTGAAAGAGATTGTACTTCCGAAGGAAGGTTCTAATTGCGAACTGAATCTCATGCCTGGGAAGTATCTTGATCTTGAAATCTCAGATACCGGTCACGGTATTGATTCGACAATATTAAAAAGAATTTTTGATCCTTATTTTACTACAAAAGAGCCAGGCAAGGGAACCGGATTGGGACTTGCCGTGGTTCTCGGTATTGTTGAGGAACTTAACGGGCAGATTAGCGTTCACAGTGAACCTGGCCAAGGATCGACATTCCATATTTATTTACCGATAACGGATGATCCAGAAATTATCCATACACTTTTAAAAGAAAAGAAAGTTTTCTTATATGGTAATGAAACCATTATGTTTGTTGATGATGAAGAATCACTCAGAGAGGTGGCGAACGAAATTCTAAAAGGATTCGGGTATACTGTACAGACATTCTCAAGTGGAACAACGGCCTTTGAGGCATATAAAAAAAATCCGTATCGGTTTGATCTTATTCTTACGGATATGACTATGCCTGGCATGACTGGCTTGGAGCTTTCACAGAAAATTTTAGAACTGAGGCCTGAGCAGCCAGTTGTTTTATGCACGGGATATAGTGATTTAATTAGCAAGGAAAATGCTTTTTCCATAGGAATCAGTGACTATTTTGAAAAACCTATTGTTACAAGAGAACTTGCAAAGATCATTCGAAGGACGCTTGATAAAACCAAAGGCAACACCCAACAATGATTATCCTATTTCCGGAAAAACATTTGGCTTGTAGCTGTTAAGAGAACCACAAAGATCCTTAACAGATCCCATCCTGATAAATGGATGCCTTCGGCGAGAACTTTGTCTATGAAGGCAACAATCGATAAAACGCTCATATGGTTTTTATTCGCACTAAACGTTATAAAATCTTGATTAATAAAATTTGAAATTTCTGATATTACCTGCCCGGATTTTTTAAAAATTGATCGCCCAAGGGTATCAAAGCCTCCCATTGGCCGGCCGGGTTATGGGGTAAACCATCCTTCAAATTTTATGGCCGATGATTAAAACTTCCCGGGGCTTTTCCAATGCCGGTGCCTTGAATATCAACAAGATTCACCTTGACCCGGAACCGGTTTAATGATATACAAAGTAGTTTTTACAAATACCTGATTGGCAGGTGTTTTTTTTAAACATTAATCCTTGCTCCGGTAAGATGCCGGGGCTTTATATCCGTAAGGAGACAAAATGAGGAAATATGAAACTGTATTTATTTCTGACCCTGATCTTCAGGACCAAGCGCGCTTGGACCTGTTTGATAAAGTCAGAAATATCATTGCCAAGGAAAATGGGATCCTTTTAAATTTTGATGACTGGGGCAATAAGAAAATGGCCTATGAAATCAAAAAGAAACTGCGGGGCCATTATGTATGTGTCACATATGGCGGAACCGGAGACCTTGTAAAAGAACTTGAAAGGAATTTCCGTCTTACCGATGATATCCTAAAGTTCATGACCATCCTTCTTTCCGATGATGTAACTGTTGAATCCCTTGAAAAAGAAGTTGCCGATGCCCAGGAAGCTGCAAAAGCTGCCGAGGAGCTGGCGGCAGAACGGGAAACAGCAGCAGCTGCTGAAAAAGCGGTTGAAGAATCCGACGAAACCACAGAAGTGCAGGACTGATTGAAGGAGAAATATCATGTATAGAAATCAAAAAACTGGCGGTAAAAACAGATTTTTCCAACGAAAAAAAATCTGTAGATTCTGTGTAGACAATGCGCTTGAACTCAACTACAAAAACCCGAAAGCTTTGAGACAATTCATCACTGAACGGGGAAAGATCATGCCCCGAAGAATTACAGGAACATGCGCAAAACACCAGCGCCAACTCTCTCTGGCGATAAAACAATCCCGTCAGATAGCACTGCTGCCGTTTGTCGGCCGCCCCATGCATTAATAAAAGATAATTGGCTGGAGTATTACAGGTGACCGGTACCATAACACCCCCCCTTATTGTAAAAGAAATTATCATGGGGACATCCCTGTGCATTTTGATTTTTGCAATTATTTTTACGTTTCCCCTGTTGGGGGTGTTTGCACTGCTGTTTCTTCCCCTGCCCGTTCTGTTTTACAGGCTGAAGCTAGGAAGAAAAAGCGGTGGTGTCATTATTGGCATAAGCTTTTTCGTGCTGATACTAATGACACAGGGACTTGCATTTGACATACTCTATTTTGGATCACTTCTCATGACGGGGTTTTTCCTGGGAGAGTGTATTGAACAGCATCTGGGTATGGAAAAAACCATGATTTTCACTGGTTTGGGCGTTTTGGGATCTGCTGCCGCCGCCTTTTTTCTATACACTGCTTTTCAGGGTCAGACCATGGGTTCGGTTGTTTCCGACTATCTCACCCGTTATTTCGGCCTGACGGCTCAGCTTTACACGGACATGGGAATTGAAAAAGACCAGATTGAAATGCTGAACACAGCATTTCTCGTTGTCCTGCCCGGGATGTTCACGACCTCATTCCTGGCAACCATGTGGCTGAATATCCTGATCATCAAAAAACTCTTGATGAGAAAAGGAATTACCCTCAAAAGCATGGAAAATTTAAACCAATACAGGGCACCCGACTATCTTGTCTGGGGTGTGATAGCCCTGGGTTTAATTTTGTTTCTACCCATGGAAGTGCCAAAATATATCAGCATCAATTGTCTGATTGTTTTAATGCTTGTTTATTTTTTTCAAGGAATTGCTGTTGTATCCTTTTTTTTTCAAACAAAAAGATCCCCTACTGCCCTGCGGTTTTTCTGCTATAGCCTCATTGCAGTTCAGTTATACTTTTTAATCCTGGTCATTGGCCTGGGTTTTTTTGACAACTGGATCAATTTTAGAAAACTGGGTACACACGAGTGATAAAAGAAAACTCAAAGTCAGTCCGGATTAAAAAGGACTGATCCTTTTTGGAGGTTTAAATGAAAGTTATATTAAAAGAAACCATTGATACACTTGGTATCGCAGGATCAGAGTGTGTGGTTGCAGAAGGTTACGGACGCAACTATCTTCTGCCCCAGGGAAAAGCGATTATTGCCACTGCCCAGAACAGAAAAGTCATGGAGCAGACAAGAGCAAAACTTGAGCTTCAGATTGCCAAGGAACGAAAGCTTGCCGAAGAGATGGCAGGTAAAGTCAAAAATATTGTATGTACAATTAAGGCCAAGGTCCATGAAGACATTCGCCTTTACGGTTCTGTCACCACCCATGACATCAAAGAGGCCTTGGACAGCCAGGATGTGTCGGTCGAACGCCGCTCAATCCTCCTTGCCGAGCCGATTAAGGAAATCGGTGAGTACAAGGTTGCCATTCGTCTTTACAAAGATGTTGAGCCTGAAATTACCGTCAAGGTAATTGCCGAAGACAAAACAGAAAAATAATCCAGGTCCAAAATAAACTGCCCGGCTTTTTCCGGGCAGTTTTTGGATCTTTACATGAATTCCCAAGTGAATTGTGCCCATAAAAAACACCATAAAACCCGATCCCCTGTTAACCAGAACCCCGCCCCACGATATAGATGCGGAAGAATCCCTTTTAAGCGCCATTTTTATCAATAACAACACCCTGCTGGACGTCACTGAAATTTTGACACCTGAGGATTTTTACAAAGGTGCCCATAAAAAAATTTTCAGGGCCATCCTTGAACTGACAGCCAAGGAAGAAGCCGCAGACCTGGTTACGGTTGCCAATGCCCTCAAGGAAAAAAACGAACTGGAAAGCATTGGCGGGGCCGCCTATCTGGCATCCATTTCCGATGCTGCCCCGGTTGCGGTGAATGCCCTTCTCTATGCAAAAATCATCCGGGGAAAAGCCGCCCTGCGCCAGCTCATTGATTCTTCTTCCAAAATCATTGAACGCTGCCTTGAAGATAAGGGGGATTTCAAGGACATTATTGATTATGCCGAAACCGCTATCTTTAATATTGCTGAAAAAAAATCAACCGGGTCCTTCCAGAGCCTGGGTGATCTGATCAATTTGAATATTGACCATCTTGAGGAACGACAGGGAAAGGATGGCGGGCTGTCAGGTCTGTCCACTGGGTATTCGCGTCTCAACCGTATCACATCCGGCCTCCAGGGATCGGACCTTATTATCCTGGCGGCACGGCCCAGTATGGGGAAAACGGCCTTTGCCCTGAATATTGCCCGGAATGTGGCCCTGGAAGAAAGAAAGCCCGTGGCTATTTTTTCCCTTGAAATGTCCAACGAACAATTGTCCATGCGGCTTCTGACCTCAGAAGCACGGATCGATTCAAACCGCCTTCGTACCGGGTTTATCAGCCAGGAAGACTGGCAGAATGCCACGGATGCCGCAGGCGTCTTAAATGAGATGCCCATATTCATTGATGACTCGCCCAATCTCACGGTCATGGATGTCCGGGCCAAGGCCCGAAAACTCTACCAGAAACATGGAGAATTGGGGCTTGTCATCATCGACTATCTCCAGTTGATGAAAGCACCGTTTCGGTCCGATCGAAGGGACCTTGAAATTGCAGAGATTTCCCGATCCCTCAAAGCGCTTGCCAAGGAATTGAACATTCCGGTTATGGCATTGTCTCAGCTGAACCGTATGCTCGAACAAAGGGGGGATAAACGCCCCATGATGTCGGACTTGAGAGAATCGGGCGCCCTTGAACAGGATGCGGATATCATTGCCTTTATTTATCGGGATGAGGTCTACAACAAAGAACCGGATAATCCCAAAAAAGGAATGGCCGAGATCATTGTTGCCAAAAACAGGAACGGTGCCACGGGAACAGCCTTGATGCATTTCCATGGACAATTTACCCGATTTGAGGAACTGGCACCGGATTCATATCAGGAATTTCAATGAAAAAAATAGTTTACGGCAGCACCACAGGCCTTAAAAATACCCAGATCAAAAAAATTGAAGACCTGTACACCTTAAAATCTTCTCCCGAATTCATCCTAACCCCAGACATAGCAGTTCAATTGGTTGCAATCAGCCATGAGATTCGCCGTCAGATCGGCCTGATGATAGACCGTAACGGGAAAATTATCTGTGTCATTGCCGGAGAACCCCAGAGAATCGTTATTCCGGTCACGCCGGACTACATGGCCGGCCCGGGCCGCCTTAAGGGATTAAGGTGCGTGCACACCCACCTGACAGATGAACAATTGACACGGGATGATTTAACAGATCTTGCCCTGTTGCGCCTTGACTATATCACCGCCATCTGTGTCCGGCCCGACGGAAGCCCTGGCAATGTGTATTCCGGTCATGTCCTGCCCGATGAGACGGCAGATCCCTACCAGGTGATGCCCGTCACCACCATCGACGGTCTGGAGATTGGCTGCCAGGCACAGATTCTGGCCCTGGAATTGGAACTGACCCAAAAAAGCTCCCTGCACAGGCCGGATACCGGGACTGAAAATGCCTTCCTGATCAATGCCACCACAACAAACCCCCAAGAGGCCTATGCCTCTTTTGAGGAACTAAAGGAATTGTGCAAAACAAGCCGGATTCATGTAATTGGAAGCGCTCTCCAGCGCAGACAACAGATTGATTCCAAGTTTGTGGTGGGAAAAGGAAAACTATCCAGCCTGGTCATCACAGCCATCCAGAACCATGCCACCATGCTGATATTTGACAGGGAATTGTCGCCGTCACAAATTCGGTCTATCACCGATTTTGTTGAAATGAAGGTCATTGACCGAACCCAGCTGATTTTAGATATTTTTGCCAAGCAGGCAAAATCAAGGGACGGCAAGTACCAGGTAGAGCTGGCCCAGATGGAATATCTATTGCCAAGGCTTATCACACGGAATACCGCCATGTCACGGCTTACCGGTGGAATCGGCGGAAGGGGTCCCGGAGAAACCAAACTTGAGATCAACCGGCGAAGGGTCAGGGATCGCATCACCCGGTTGAAAAAAGAAATCCAGACCATCCGCAAACAGAGAACCCAGCAAAAATCCAGGCGCAAGCGCAAAGAGCTGCCGATTATTTCCATTGTCGGATATACCAATGTTGGCAAATCCACCCTGCTGAATACCCTGACCCAGAGCAATATCATCGCAGCCAACCGCTTGTTTGCAACCCTGGACCCCTCGTCCAGACGTCTGCGTTTCCCCCGGGATACGGAAGTGATTATTACCGACACCGTTGGGTTTATCCAGAACCTTCCCAAAGAGCTGATGGAAGCCTTCAATGCCACATTGGAAGAATTATCCGAGGCTGACATCATCCTCCATGTGATTGATATCAGTAATCCCCGTTATTTACAGCAAAAAGAATCGGTTGAAAAAATTCTCACCCAACTGGATCTTGACAAGATACCCATCCTTTATGTGTTTAACAAAACAGACCAGGTCGACCTGGAACAATTTGACAACCCATGGCTCCTCAATCAAGGTATCATGATTTCAGCGCTCCAGAAAAACACCCTGGCCCCGTTGATTGAAAAACTTGAGTCAATGATCTGCATGAAACATTATTAATCTATGAATGGACTGAATATGGAATTAAAGCAACTTGGACAGATTCTCATCGCCAACTCTGTCAGGAAAGACTCTATTGATATACCGGATTGTTTTGGAGAATATAATAAAAGAAATAAGCTTTGCTCAACCTATTGTTCGATTTGCATCCGTTGCTGCGTCATGCGAACCCGGCATCCGAAAATTGACCTACTTGAAAGACTATTGCTGAACAACGAGTATTCTGTCAAACCCCACTGAACAAAAATTGCAGCGCCCCTGAACCCTTGGTCCTGTAGCTAAAATAGTCCGGTCAAAAAATAGATATCACAAAAATATTTTTCCGGGATTCAAAATAGTGTCGGGATCAAACACCTTTTTTATTCCCTTCATGATTTCAAGTTCTGTGCTGCCGATTTCCAGGGGAAGGTATTTGCTTTTTGTTATCCCAACGCCATGTTCGCCGGTAATGGTTCCGCCAAGCTTAAGGGTGGCGGCAAACAGATCATCCACTGCTTGTTCAGCCTTTTGGGTCTGGGCCGCATCCTTTTTGTCATACATGATATTGCAATGGATATTACCGTCCCCCGCATGCCCGAAACTGACCACGGTCAGTCCGGAAGTTCGCTGGATTTCCCGGGTAATCTCAACCATTCTGGGAATTTTTGAAATGGGCACCACAATATCTTCATTGATTTTATTGGGGGCAATTTTATATAAAACCGGTGACAAGGCGCGTCTGGCTTCCCACAATTGTTGAGCCGCTTTTTCATCTTCCGCAACCAGAACCTTTTGGGCCCCTGCCCCGTAACAAAATTTTTTTATCTGCTCTGCCTCTCGTTCAACCTGATCCCAGGTCCCATCCAGTTCAAGGATCAACAATGCCCGAATTCCTTCCGGCAGCTCAAAGGAAAGAAATTTTCTGACAAGATTGATGCACGCTTCATCCAGGTATTCCACACACCGGGGAATCGTTGCCTGTTTCATCACCTTGGATACGGTCTGGGCAGCCTTGTCCATGCTGTCAAAAAAAACAGCCATGGTTTTTACAGCTGCAGGCTTGGGCAATAACTTCAAGGTGATCTGGGTGACCAGGGCCAGGGTGCCTTCTGACCCCACAATCAACCGGGTAAGGTCATAACCGGCCACTCCCTTTGCCGTGGCCACCCCTGTTTCAATAATCTGGCCGGATGGGATGACAGCCCGCAATCCCAAAACATAATCCCTTGTTACCCCGTATTTGACTGCCCTGGGACCGCCGGCACATTCACCGACATTCCCCCCAATGGTGCAGACAGAAGAGCTGGCCGGGTCCGGCGGATAAAAAAGCCCTTTGGCTTCTACAGCCTTGTGAATTTCAGAAACAATGACGCCCGGTTCAACCCTGGCAATAAAGTTTTCTTCATCAATTTCAATGATACGGTTCATACGGCTGGTGACCAATACCACCCCGCCGGCAACCGGTATGGCGCCACCGGTCATACCGGATCCGCTGCCCCTGGGAACCACAAAAAATTTTTTTGCGGATGCCAGTTTGAAAATGTCTGCCACCTGGGCCTCTGTTTCAGGAAAAATGACAGCATCGGGCAAATAAGACTGGCCTGTGGCATCGTAGGAATAGCACAGCAGTTCTTCTTTTTTGACGGTCAGGTATTCTTTCCCTAGAATTTTTTCAAGATCTTTGTAAATGGAAGGGGAAAGGCCCATTTAAAATTTGCCTGCTTCAATTTTCTTGGATATATAATTGATCTGCTCAAACAATAATCCTTTTTGTTTGAGCTCTTTTTCGATGGTATTGACAGAATAAATGGCAGTGGCATGGTATTTTTTAAAACTGGAACCAATTTTTTTAATAGGCTGATCTGTATATTTTTTTGCAAGGAACATGGCCACCTGCCGTGGCTTGACAATGGTCCTTTTCCTGGATTTGGACATAATGTCTTTTTCAGATATGGAAAATTCTGTGCACACCAATTGTTTGATCAAATCGATACTGATTCTCTTCCTGTTTTTGGTAATATTGTCCAGAACACTTTTGGCAAGCGCAATATCAATATTACACCCCATGATCTGACCCTTTGCCACCACGCCGAAGAGACCGCTTTCCAGCTGGCGCACATCGTCGCAGAGTTCCTGGGCAATGTATTCGCTCACCGGCCTGGGAATCTTACACCCAAGGGTTGTTGATTTCTTTTTCAATATTCTGAGCCGGGTCTTGTAATCAGGTGCCTCAATTTCCGTAACCAATCCCATACTCAACCGGGATTTCAGCTGATCATTGAGCTTGGGAATATCCTCGGGCAGTTCACACCCGGAAAAAATAATTTTCTTGTCTGCATCCAGCAGATAATCCAGGGTAATGGCAAGCTCTTTTTGGGTGGCAACTTTTCCGGACAAAAAATGAATATCTTCTAGAATCAATACATCACATTTTTTTCGATATTTTTCCTTGAACTGATCAATGGTCTGGTTCCTGATGGAAAATATCATTTCATTGGTAAAATCTTCGGCTGTCACATAATAAACCCTGTTGGATATGTTGTTGGTCATCATGTGATGCCCCACCGCCTGGGACAAATGACTTTTCCCCAGCCCTGTTTTACCCAGCAGATACAGGATTCCAGCCCCGTTTATCTTTCCCTGGGCAAGGGACAGGGATGCAGAGTAAGCAAAATTAGAGTTGTCCCCCACAACAAAATCATCAAAGGTATACCCCTTTTTCAGCATCCGGCCACCGTTGAAGGAGGCGTCAAGACCCGGCAGTGTTGCCTGCTCTGGTTTTTTCCACCGGGGCCTTGCTGCCAGGGCCGGGTAGGCGCGGGCATACTTGTCTTTTTCCTGGCTTTTTTCCGGGTCCTTTGTCAATTTTATATTCAGTTCCTTGTCTATTGGGAAGCCCTTGGCCTCTTTTTTCCCGCTGGTCTGGAACTCAATGGTAACGGATTGGCCAAGATTTGAAAATTCTCTTTGAAATATATCCAGGTAATTGTCTTTGATTCGTTTGACAAAAAAATCGTTGGGAGTGGCCAGTGTGATGCCTGTGGCATCATAATCAATGAGTGCCAGTGGTTCTATCCACATCCGATAACTATGATCGGGTATTGATTTTTTAATTTGAAACTTAACTTTTTCCCAGGATAGTTCCATTTGTTGACAAAAATGCCTTTCTTTCCAAATCAAACGTGGTTGCATAAATAGCGAAAAGTAACAATTAAAGTGAATCTAACGGACAATTAAAAAAGTATAGGTTTTTTTATGCGAATATGATTTTGGGGTCAACTCGGATAGACCGTGTTAGCAAAAGATTAGGATTTGGTCTGGCATAAATTTTTAAAATATTGAAATTATTCAATATTTTCTGTGAAACAAAAAAATTTCTATAAATTCCAACCACTTCTACAACTAGCTCTTTTTCAACGGTATTTTTACCATCCGCCCTTTTTCCCATCTGATTATGATATTTATTTTCTCCTGTTTGCTCCGTTTTTCTCTATTTTACTTTGAATTTAATAAAAATTGATGAAATTTTTCAAACCTGAAGTTCATAAGGGTTTCACAATTTTACAATTCAATTTCATTTACACTTCCCCCTTCAAATAGTATATTTAAATTTTTTGACCAATAACCCTTTCAACTTTTGTGACAAAACTATGAAACCAATCCAGAAACGCCCTGTCATCGGGATCTCCATGGGAGACCCCGCCGGCATCGGCCCGGAAATCATTGTAAAAGCCCTGGGCAACTCCCAAATACATGCCGTGTGCAGACCTATTGTCATCGGGGATACTGCCATTCTTGAGAAAGCCTTAAAATTATTATCCATTCCGCTCTCTCTTATATCGATTGCCGGACCGGCAGACTATAGTGAAGATCCAAAAACAATTTGCATTATCGACGGGTCCCGCCTTTCGGAAACTGCAACCAATCTGTCCGTTCCGACCGTTGAGACGGGAAAGGCCATGCAGGATTATATTCTCATGGGTGTAGACCTGGCCCAGAACAATAAGATAGACGGTCTGGTCACCTGCCCCATCACCAAAACCGGACTGAAAATTGCAGGTTCCCGTTTCCATGGACACACCGAACTGATTGCAGACAAGACCGGTACCCGGGAATTTGCCATGATGCTTGCCGGCAGCCGCCTGAAAGTTGTCCTTGTGACCATCCACATCCCCCTTTGCCGGGTGGCGGAAAGCCTGACCATCGAAAAAATAACCCAGACCATTCGGCTGACCCGGGATGCGCTTGTCCATCGGTTTGGTATTTCTTCTCCGAAACTTGCAGTGGCAGGCCTGAACCCCCATGCAGGGGAAAACGCCATGTTCGGCAATGAGGAAGAAAAAATAATTGCCCCTGCTGTGGCCCTGGCCCGGGAACAAGGCTTTCCCGTTAAAGGCCCCCTGCCGCCGGATACAATATTTTTCCAGGCCATTAACGGAAACTATGATGCCGTTATCTGCATGTACCATGACCAGGGTCTGATCCCTTTCAAGCTGATTCACTTCAAGGACGGGGTGAACACCACCCTGGGGCTTCCCATCATCAGAACCTCTGTGGACCACGGGACAGCCTATGATATTGCATGGAAGGGACTTGCAGACCCGACAAGCCTTATGGAAGCCATTTATATGGCAGCTTTCCAGGCAAAGAACCAGGCAGCCTTTCAGGAAAAAAACAGGGCGGGCAAATAATATGGATACCGACAAGATCGTTATCCTGGGGGCCAGGGAACACAACCTTAAAAACATCAATGTTGAAATTTTCAGAAACAGCCTGACGGTCATCACGGGGCTGTCCGGCTCGGGCAAATCAACCCTTGCCTTTGACACCCTTTATGCAGAAGGCCAGCGCCGCTATGTTGAATCTTTGTCCACCTATGCCAGACAATTTTTAGGACAGATGGACAAACCGGATGTGGATGCCATCATCGGCCTCTCCCCTGCCATCTCCATCGAACAAAAAACGGCCAGTCACAACCCCCGGTCAACGGTGGGAACGGTGACGGAAATCTATGATTATCTTCGCCTGCTTTTTGCAAGGGTGGGCCACCCCCATTGTTACAAATGCAAAAAACCCATTTCTTCCATGTCCATCGACCAGATTACGGACAGAATCATGGCTGCAATGGATGACACAACAGATAAAAAATCTGTAAAAACATCTAAAATCATGATCCTTGCCCCCTTGGTAGCAGGCCAGAAAGGCAGCCATGAAATGCTGCTGGCCAGGATGAAACAAGAGGGATTTGCCAGGGTCCGGGTGAACAAAAAAATCTTTTTAATCGAAGAGGTGCCGGCACTTGATAAAAACAAAAAGCACACCATTGATGTTGTTGTGGACCGCCTGGTCATCAAGCCGGGAATTGAAAAGCGCCTGGCCGATTCACTTGAGATGGCCCTGACCCTGTCCGAGGGCCTGGTCACCCTTATCAACCTAACCGATGACACCGAGACCTTGTTCAGTGAAAATGCCTCCTGTGTGGGGTGCGGGGTCAGTTATCCCGAATTTACCCCTGCCAGTTTTTCATTTAACTCTCCCCAGGGTGCCTGCTCCCATTGCGACGGCTTGGGAGCCATCACCCAATTTGATTCGGATCTGATTGTGCCGGACCAGAACATTTCCCTTCGTCAGGGGGCGGTTCTTCCCTGGGGAAACAAAGATTCAGTCCAATTCATGGAATTTTTGGATGCCCTGGTTTCCCATTATAAGGAAGACATTTACAAACCGTTTAAGGCCTTATCCCCTAAATTTCAAAAGGTAATCCTGTATGGTTCCGTAAAAGAAGAAATCCTCTTTTATGTGGAGCGGGCCGGAAAAAAAATTACCTATAAAAAGGCCTTTGAAGGGGTGATTCCAAATTTAAACCGCAGATTTAACGAAACAGGATCTGCTTCAGTCAGGGAAGATATCAAACGCTATATGAGTTTTAAAACCTGTTCAAAATGCAATGGAACACGGCTGAATGAGGCATCCGGATCGGTCTTGGTTGACGGGAAAAGCATTTGGGAAATTACCGGTCTTTCCATCCAGAATTCAGTCCGGTTTATGTCCGACCTCTTTCTTGGAAAAAAAGAGCGCGTCATTGCAGACAGTATTATAAAAGAACTCATAGCACGACTGGGATTCCTGGAAAATGTGGGCCTGGAATACCTGAGCCTGGACCGGTCCGCCGCCACCTTGTCCGGTGGGGAAAGCCAGAGAATCCGCCTGGCCACCCAGATCGGATCAAAACTTACCGGTGTGATCTATGTGCTGGATGAACCCAGTATCGGTCTTCACCAGAGGGACAATGCAAGATTGCTCAATACCCTGATGAACCTAAAGGCACTTGGCAATACCGTCCTGGTGGTCGAGCACGATGTAGAGACCATCCTTGCCTCGGATTATGTCATTGACATAGGACCCGGTGCCGGTATCAACGGCGGCAATATTGTTTTTTCAGGCACACCGGAACAATTGCTATTAGATGAGGTCTCCTTAACCGGTTTGTATCTTTCCGGCAAACGGAAAATACAAATCCCGGACACCAGAAGAAAAGGCAATGGGAAATCACTGACTATTTTAGGGGCTTGCGCCAATAATCTAAAAAAAATGGATGTGTCCTTTCCCCTGGGATGTTTTACCTGTGTCACAGGCGTCTCGGGATCTGGTAAATCCACCCTGGTATTGTCCACCCTGTACCAGGCCCTTTCCAACCAGATAAACCACTCAAGAAAGCCCGTGGGAAGCCACAAAGAAATAAAGGGAATTGAATATCTGGACAAGGTGATCCACATTGACCAGTCCGCCATTGGCAGAACCCCGAGATCCAATCCCGGTACCTATACCCAGGTGTTGAACCATATCAGGGAATTGTTTGCCAAAACAAAGGAATCCAAGGCCCGGGGGTATAAACCAAGCCGTTTCAGCTTTAATATAAAAGGGGGCAGATGTGAGACCTGTTCCGGGGACGGCATCATTAAGATCGAGATGCATTTTCTGCCCGATGTCTATGTGGCCTGTGACGTCTGTAAAGGAAAACGGTATAACAGGGAAACCCTGGACATCAAATACAAGGGGAAAAACATTGCCCAGATCCTGGACATGACCATTAACCAGGCTGTCCAATTCTTTGAAAAAATAGCCTCCATCCGAAATACCCTTGCAACCCTTGTGGAAGTCGGACTTGGCTATATTAAACTGGGCCAGTCCGCCACCACCCTTTCCGGCGGAGAGGCCCAGCGGATAAAACTTGCCAGAGAATTGTCAAAACGCAATACCGGCAACACCATTTATATTCTGGATGAGCCCACCACAGGTCTTCATTCCGATGATATCAACCGGTTGTTATCTGTGCTGGACAAACTGGTGGAGGCCGACAATACCGTGGTGGTCATTGAGCACAATCTGGATGTGATCAAATGTGCCGATCATATCATAGATCTTGGACCCGAAGGTGGAGACAAGGGGGGATACATTGTGGCCCAGGGCACACCGGAACAGGTGGCTGCCCATAAAAAATCCTATACCGGGTATTATCTGGGCAAAATACTGAATTCCGGGTCCCCAAATTGAGGAAACCTGATTTTTAAAAAACCTGCCTTACCGGGATTGGACCACACACACATCGGTATCACAGGGACAGGCACCATCCACCTCACAGGCATAGACAATTCTGGAGGCCTTTTCATACAAGATCTCTGATATGGAAGGAAAAGAAACCGATGGATCTATTTTTTCCAACTCTTTTTTTGACGGAATGGCGTCCAGCCCCTGATCCGTCAGTTTGCCGGTCAGCCCATTGATAATTTCCGCATCCTCCCCGTTGGTGGTCACAACAACAGGCACCTGGTAAGGAAGAATGATCCTGGAAACAGCCAGGTTGGAAAGCCGTCTGGTCACAAGGGAGCCTGGGGCATATTTAATCAGCATACCGATTTTGTCATGGGCGGTAACGAGAAAATCAACCCGTATCCTGGCCGTTTGATTTGCGGCAGTGACGTTCAGCAATCGATTCTGTTGAATGTCTTTTTTTGCATAGCCCAAGGCTTGAACCAGGTGTTTTGCAATTTTCTGTCTATACCGCTCATCATGGGTATCTATTTTTTTTTCGCCCGTTAAAAAATCTAATAACTCGCCCAGTACCAGGTGATGGGGATTGTTTTCCATATTCTCTCCTCTATCAGGCGGCGGTTGAAAGTTTGCCTATCCTTATTCTAATACCAAAAATAAATTTTACAATGACGGGAGGATCAGTTCCACAAACCGGGGGGCCAGCCCGTCCTTCATTTCCACCAATCCTCGGTTGGAAAGGCGAAGTTCGCCAAGAACCACAAGCCCCATAAGACTCATGGTCATTTCAAATGCCAGGTGGGGGCAGCCGATCTCCCCCAGGGCCTTTTCAATGGACAATATTCCTGCAGCAGCAACTTCAATGGATGAAAGACTCATCAGGCCGCCAAAAGGAAGGGGCAAAAGGGAAAGAACCTGATTTTTCCGGACCACCACCAATCCGCCGCCTGATCGATAAGGGTATTGGCAGCCAGGGCCATGGCATCATCATCCGTACCCACCACCAGAAGGTTATGGCAGTCATGGGAAACCGTTGCAGCATATGCAGTGCCGGGCTTAAACCCCGTACCGGAGACAAGACCCAATCCCCGGCTATTGTCTGCCCGGCCGTCGGGGCGATGCCGAAAAAACATACCGGCCTTGGCAATGTCATTGTCCGGATCCGCGCTTAAAGCACCATTGATGACCGGCATTTGAACCTGGGTTGACCGGGTATGGACTTGACCGGGTATCAATTGAATCACCCGGGTTCTTACCGTATCCGTTCCGGGCGCCGGGATGTAAAAATTTTCTGGAGACAGACTGTTTATATACATGGTATTGACGGCCCAGTCCGGATATTGGAAAAAAGAGACAGGCCTTAGCATCTTACCATTTTCAGCCACCTTTACCCCGTCGCAAAACACCTGCTCAATGGTAAAATCCGTCAGGTTGTCCACAACCAGAATATCGGCTGCTCTTCCCGGGGTCAAAGAACCGAGCCACCGGCTTTGTTCTAAAAACTGAGCCGCATTGATGGTGACCATCTGCAGGGCAACAATGGGATTAAGACCCAGACTTACCGCTTTTCTCACCACCCGGTCCAGATGTCCTTCTTCCAAAATGGTGGCAGAGGTCACATCATCGGTGACCATGGTGTAAAACCGTGTGTCTGTTCCGGGATTTTCTGTAATTGCCGTGATAATATTGGGCAGATCCAACCAGGCACTGCCGTATCTTTGCTGGACATACATGCCAAGCTGGGCCCGGGCCCGGGCTCCTTTGGCCGTGGTGGTCTCGTGGTCTGCCGTCATACCCGATGCAATATAGGCATTGAGGCCAGCATTCAGGTCGTCTCCGTCATAATGCCCGGTGAGAACCTTGTCAGCGGCAAGACCGTGTCCCACAATTTCATGGACAATTTCATCGCCATAAATCACCCCTGGAAAGTTCATCTGCTCCCCCTGCAAAAATGCCAATCCAGAAGCATAGGCATTCTTTACATCCTGGGGACCAATGGTTGCGCCCGAATCTTCCATCCCCGGAAGCGAAGGCACACAGACCGGCATGGCTGTCAATACCTTAAGGGGAAGATCGGCCGCAGTTTCCTGAAACAACCGAACGGCATCCATGCCAAGAACATTGGTAATTTCATGGATATCCGGACAGATGGTGGTGGTGCCGTGGGGCAGGACGCCTGCAGTAAATGACCGCAGATCCACCATGGAACTTTCAACATGCATGTGGGAATCAATGAGCCCGGGACACAAATATTTACCACTCGCATCCACCACCTGGGTCTTTTCAGAGATTAATACATGGGACGCATCCCCCACAAGCGCAATATATCCTTTATATACGGCAAGATCACACTTTTCCATGATGCCTGCGGTACACACATCCACAAGCTTTCCGTTCCGTAAAATCAAATCAGCCGGTTTTTGCCCCATGGCAACGGCTGCCAGATCTCTGGTAACCAAATGATGGGGGATGCGGGCATGCAGGGATATCATAATTATTCTCCGAAAATAGGAAGGGTCAAAATTGGGTGTCCGTCTTTTTTATGCTTGTTTGGTATAGGCAAAAATTTATCTATTATAGTAGTGATATAAACTTTGTAAAGAAAATTTTACGGGACGCAGATTGACCCAGTGACCCTCTGCCGGTAGCGTTTCATGATTTGGCCCATGACAGGTTCAAGTTCATTTGGTTGGATGACCAGTAAATCCCCTGCCGCTGCCTTTGAAAAAATATAATCCACCGCTTTGTCCGGTTCAGGAATAATTTCAATCCGGTTTTCCGGAAGCCCGCCTTGAATCAGTCCCTTGTGAACCAGGTCCTGGGTTTCTCCCCCAGGCCTGTGACGGGGATCAAAATCGGTCAGTATGACATAATCATAAACCAGGGCCAGTGCTTTTCCAAATTCAATGAGTTGTTCATCGGTCCTGCTGCCGGTTCCGTGACACAACCCGATTTTTCTGCCTGGTGAGAGCCGTGGCAGTAATGTGGCCATGGCCCGGGCAGATTCCGGATTATGGCCATAGTCCAAAAGAACCTTGTATGTCTGGAAATCAAATAAATTCATGCGGCCCGGATTCTGGTTTACGGAAGGATAGAAGGTCATCACCCCGTTTCGAATCTGTTCAAGGGGAAGGCCTAACCCATGAAGGGCACCGATGGCGGCAAGGGCGTTGGCGATGTTAAAGTCGATGATTCCGTCAAAGGTGATGGGAATTTCTTCAAGGGTGCAGACAATGATCTCCAGTTCTTTTTTCCGGATGACGGCATTCCGCTTGTCGACGGTGACAACGGTTCCGCCATTCTTTACATGGGTGACGATCTTCTGATTGTCAGGGTCCATGGAAAATAAAATAATATTTCCTCGGGCGCGATCCAGGACGCTCATGGTCACACTGTCTTCTGCGTTTAAAACAGAAGTCCCTGTTTTTTTGACAACCTCTATGACCGTTGACTTGACCAGGGACAATTCTTCCTGGGATTCGATCCAGTCACATCCCAGATGGTCTTTGCCGATATTTAAAAGCACACCCACATCCACCTCGGCAACCCCAAGGCCCCTTCTTGCAATTCCGCCACGGGCCACTTCCAGTACGATATGGTTCACCGTGGGTTCCCTTAGGACAATCCCGGCGCCTTCCGGGCCGCTGTAGTCCCCGGACAGAACAGGATTCCCGTCGATTATGATACCGGTGGTACAGGCAAGCCCAACAATTTTCCCCGAATACTTCAATGTATGGGCGATTAATTTACTGGTGGTTGTCTTGCCATTTGTTCCTGTGATTGCGATAACCGGAGTTTGAACATATCCTCCCGGGAAAAGCATATCCACTAAGGGTTTTGCCACATTCCTTGGCCGGCCGTTGGTGGGTTCCAAATGCATCCTGAACCCGGGCGCAGCATTGACCTCAACCACTTTTATCCCGGACAGGCCCAGAGGAAGGGATATGTCCTTTGCCAGGGCATCGATGCCAACACAATCCAGACCGATAATAAGTGCGGCCCGTTCTGCCATCCTGCGGATCTCCGGGTTTACCTCATCGGTCACGTCTGTGGCAGTACCCCCCTGGCTTAAATTGGCAGTGGCCTTTAAATAAATTTTCTCTCCTTCCTCAGGCCGGGAGTCCAGGCAAAATCCCCTGAGGGACAAAAGTCTGTCGGTCATGGCATCAATTTCTATCTGCGTCAAAACTTTTTCATGCCCAAACCCGCGAAGGGGATCGGAATTAACAATTTCAATCAGGGTTCTGATGGAGGATTTACCATCGCCAACGATATGTGCGGGTTCCCGCCTGGCAGCGGCAACCATTTTACCGTCAATGACCAGAAGGCGGAAATCCCCCCCATGAACATATTCTTCAACAATCACATCCGGGTAAAAGGCTTTGGCTGCATGAAAGGCCTGTTTTAACTGATCCAGATCCGTAACATTGATCGTGGAGCCATTCCCGTGGTTCCCGACATCCGGCTTGACAACGACAGCAGTGCCAATTTCATGAAAAACGGCAACAGCCTCTTCCAGGGTTGAAACCACCCGGCCGTCCGGAACCGGGATTCCGGCTTTTTTCAGATGTATCTTGACCCTTGTCTTTTCATCGGCAAGTTCCACTGCAATGGCCGAAGTATTGCCGGTTATAGACGCCTGAATCCGTTTTTGATGGGCGCCGTATCCTAACTGGATATAGCTTTCTTCATTCAGACGGATAAAGGGGATGTCTCTTGAAAGGGCTTCTTTAACGATACTCCAGGTTGTGGGTCCCAGCATATGATCTTCACGCAAAATTTTGAGCTCAAAAATAACCTGGTTGACATCAAACAGCGCTTCTTCGGCAATTGCTTCAAATATGGATACAGCCTCTTGGGCTGCTTTTAATCCTGCAGATTCTACAAGATATCTGAAGGCCACAATATAAATTCCCTTATGCAATGTCCCCAGGGTTTTCCCATATCCAACCTCCATTCCAGCCAGACATTGAAGCTCAATGGCAATATGCTCAATAATATGGCCGGCCCAGGTCCCCTTCTCAAGCCTCTGGATAAATCCGCCGGGTTTTCCGATGGAGCACTCGTGCTCCCGGAGGGTCGGCAGGAGTGTCACCAGTCGATCTGAAAAGCCTTTGATTTTATCCGAAGGGCGGCGCTCGTAATCCTTAATATCTAAAACCATGAATATGACCGGATGACGGGTATATCGATTGGGACCACGCAAAGCTCTCAACTCTTTTATTTCAATCATCGTTGTTCTCCGATCTGTTATGATGAGGGGATTAAAAATTGCCTGTTTTTAAAATTGTATCCATATCCATTCACCAGCGAATGGATGCGCACATTTTCCACGGCAATGGGCTCGCCCGGTTTAATATCCATTATGTTGGAATGGGCAATATCACTGCCGTCAACAATAATGACCTGGCCCGTACCAATGACCTCAACTGTCTCGTCTCCCTTGAGGATAACACCTGAATCTTCACCGATACCGACGCCGATGCAGGTCGGATTTGTTGTAACAATCTGGACCAGACGTCCGATACGGCCCCTTGCCATAAAATGGGTATCAAAAACAATATTATTTACAAAACCAAAGCCGGCTGTCATGAGGACTCTGCCTTTAAGCAGACCTTCTTCACTTTCTCCTTCATAAATCATGGTATCTGAGAATACAGCAGCCCCTGCACTGGTGCCGGCGATGAGGGCACCTGCTTCAAGTCGGTTTTGAATCGCAACCAGTATTTTTGATCCGCCCATAATGGTTGTCAGTCTCAACTGGTCACCACCGGTAAGAAAAATCAAATCAACATCTTCAAGGGTTTTGACAAGTGTATCGTCATTTGCCTGTGCCCTTGTTCTAATGGTTAAAATTTTTACCTCGGACGCACCAAGGGTCGTAAATACCTTTTGATAGTCCTGGCCCCGCTGTTCGGGTTCTTGGCTTGCAGTGGTGATGACGCCGACCTTGTAGTCCGGTTTTCCAACTTCCCTGACAACCCGTTTCAGCACAAGTAATTCATTCACCTTGTCTTCATTCCCGCCGATGGCAATGAGACGCCCCAAAAAAAAAGAATTTGCCGCCATAACTATTTTTTCTCCGTAAGACAGGACCATGCCATGCCGTTGCGGGCACTTGATCCGAATTCATCCCGGGTTAAAATGATGAGTCCGACATCAACAGAAGCGTCAAACAGGTTCATGGCCTTTTGTGCGGCCTTCTGTGCACTCATCTTTCCTTCAAGCCAGCCATAGACTTCTCTTGCCAAAAGTTTTAAAGCAATAAACTCACCATCCCCTGTGCAGGCAACCGCTCCGGCAGGGCCGCAAAACAGGCCGCAGCCCGGTAGGGGGACGTCACCCACCCTTCCTATGGCCGCTTTTTCAAGCCCGCCGGAACTTAAGGCCGCAGCAAAGCTTGTTCCGTCAAAGGCCACTGATCCCACGGTATCGCAGGAAGAGGCGCATGGCTTTTTACCATCAGAACCCTTTAACACTATTATGGGTATATCCTGTTCTTTTGCAAAAAATCGGGCACCATCGCCCACAAGGAGGATATGGGGAGAAAAAAGCAATACACCCCGGGCTATATCAACAGGGTTCTGGATGCCTTCAATGCCTGCAACTGCCCCAAATTGACCATTGCTTGTCATGCAGGATGCATCCTGCTGGATTGTGCAGCCGTCAGCTCTGAGTTGTGAGCCAAGCCCGGCATTAAACCGTGGGTCATCTTCTAAATATCTTACCGCACGAACCACTGCAGATAAAGCAGATTGGCCATTTTCCATCAATGCCATCCCGGTTTTTGCCGCCGCTTGTGGCCCGTCGGAATTATGAGGATCAGAGGCGGAACCGCCATGGGTTAAAATGGCCCGTTGAAATTCTTGCACGTATGACCTCCGGTTTTAATGCTGCAACTAAACTGTCTGCATGATGTTTATGAAATGAAAGGACCTGTTTTTCCCATCAAGTGAACCTGCCTTGCGATGCCTTCCTTTTTTTTATGGAAAATTAAGAATCGTAAAAAAAATTTACCAAAACGAGAAGGGTACCATCACATTTATCTTGTATAATAGTCTTATGTGCCTGATTAAGCAAGTAAGGAGAAACCGGCTCTACCCGAAACGCGCTTATTGTCGGCTTAACCCTCCAAAATTTTTAACCACCCTTTGACAAAAATCAACAATCGCTCTATTGTATCAAGTGTTTAGACTTGTGTTCCAGCATTGGGCAACCTTATTTTGTTTTATCCATGGTCATGTTTTTAAAAAAGGATCTGATCTGTGCAAAAAGCGTTTTTGGATATTTTCAACAACATCCTGGGTTCAGTTCGAGAACCGCTCGTGGTGCTTGATGTCAACCTTAAGGTGGTAGATGCCAACCCCTCTTTCTACAAAACATTTTACGTTTCGCCTGAAGAGACCAAAGGGACATTGATATATGATCTTGGCAATGGGCAGTGGAATATCCCGAGACTCAGAGAGCTGCTTGAACAGGCCCTGCCGGAAAACTCAGTTTACAATGATTTTGAGGTGGAGCATGTTTTTGAAACCATCGGACCTAAGATCATGCATCTGAACGCCCGGAGGATCTACCAGGATGAAACGCATCCACAATTGATTCTTCTGGCAATTGAGGATGTGACCGAGAGTGAATATTACAAAAGAGATCTTGAAAAAATCGTTGAAACCCGAACTACCGAACTTGTCCTGGCAAGGCAGGAGGCTGAAAAACGAAAACAGACTGCAGAAGACGCCCTTTCTGAAATAAAAAATCTCAAAGAGCAGCTGGAAGAGGAAAGAGCCTACCTGAAAGAAGAAATCAAACTCGAACACAACCATGAGAACATCATCGGAAAAAGCGATGCCTTGAAATATGTGCTCTATAAAGTGGAACAGATTGCCCAAAGCGATACCACGGTATTGGTTTTGGGTGAGACCGGGACCGGAAAAGAACTTGTGGCCCGCGCCATTCATGGCTCCGGCAAACGCAACAACAGGGCGCTTGTAAAGGTAAACTGTGCCTCCCTGCCCTCAAACCTGATTGAAAGCGAATTGTTCGGCCATGAAAAAGGGGCGTTCACAGGTTCCAGTTCCCTTCGCCTGGGGCGGTTTGAGATCGCGGACGGGGCCACACTTTTTTTAGATGAAATCGGAGAGCTGCCCCTGGAGCTGCAGTCCAAGCTGCTGCGCGTGATCCAGGAGGGTGAATTTGAGCGGCTGGGCAGTTCCCGCACCCTCAAGGTGGATACAAGAATTATTGCCGCCACTAACCGGAATCTTGAAGAAGAGGTCCGGCAGGGAAGATTCCGAGATGATCTCTGGTACCGACTCAATGTTTTCCCCATTACCATGCCGCCCCTAAGAGACCGGATAGAGGACATCCCGCTGCTGGTGGAATTTTATATCAAAAAACTCGCCAAACGGATGGGAAAGCAGACCGGCATCATTCCCAAAAGCGTAATGGCTACCCTAGAAAATTATCACTGGCCGGGAAATGTCAGGGAACTGGAAAATGTTCTTGAGCGGGCCATGATTAGCTCGTCAGGCCCAAAGCTGCATCTGGTTGATGATCTGAACAAGCCCTTTGCCTATTTAAGCAAAAACCTGAAGACGTTGGAGGCAGTGGAGCGGGATTATATTGTCCGTATGCTTGAACAGACCCATTGGAAAGTCAGCGGCCAAAACAGCGCTGCCCAGATTCTCGGACTCAACCGCAGTACCCTGCGCGCCCGGATGCGAAAGCTGGACATCCGCAAACCCTAAAATCAAGGTCGAATATGACCAATGGCCATATTTGGCCTTTATTCTGCATTTTTTTTAATCTCCTCTCTTTTTTTCCAGGACCGATTCTTTCATTAAATCAGCAGGAAAAGCTGTGTCATCAAAAACAGGAGCAGGCTTTGGCATGAAGGTTGCTCTAATCTCTTTTTGATTAAACGCTGCATCGGGTAAAACAAAAATTAAGGTCGTAGTCAAAATCAGGCTATGGTCAAAATCCTGGATCCGTCCATACTGCCAGGCATAAAAAAGGGGATCACAATGATCGTAGTCAAAATTATCCTGAATGTTCTTGCGGATAAGCAGTTGGAGATCACCCAGACCCTTGTTTCGCTGATCGAACCTGTAGGCCGGGAAAAAGGTTGCAAAGGCTGTTCTGTTTTTTGTGATATCCAGGACAAAAACAGCCTTTGCCTGATTCAGGAGTGGCAAACCCGGGAAGACCTGGATCTGCATATCAAATCCCACAGGTTCGGGGTTCTGCTGGGAACAAAGCCCCTTTTAAGCAAACCGCTGAACATAATGATTTACACGGTTTCCCATCTCCAGGGAATGGCGGCCATTGAAGCGGTCAGGACCCAAGGAGTCCCATATGACGAATATATCGTTAATGTATCCTGAATTTCCAGATAGATTCTGGCCTTTGATAAGATCAAAGAGCCCATTGCGTAAATGATCAATTTCTGACAACCGGATTTTATTCTGAAAGCGAGGTCAAATATGGCCCTATGGATAAATACGACCCTTTTGTCAGATGGCGGCATAAAAAGCCTTTAAGTTTATTTTTAATCTTTTGAATGGGAGTCAAAATCATGCAGCGGTTTATGTTTCAGATATGCCTTACACTGGCGCTTATCTTTACCGGAATATGTTCAACCAACACGGCACTCGCAGGAAAATCGGCAGAGGGTGGCGGGAAAAAGGGCCAACACCACAAACAGGAAAAAATGAGTGGAAACCACAAAGACAATCGGAATTCTGATCATGGGAAATCTTACGAGAAAAATAAACATAGCCCCCAGAGGGGCGGGCACTTCAGTGAACAAAAGCAGATGTTCATCCACAATTATTATTCCGGACAATTTCGGAAGGGACATTGTCCGCCGGGCCTTGCTAAGAAAGGCAATCGCTGTATACCTCCCGGCCATGCAAAAAAATGGAGCAAAGGCCGACGGCTTCCCACAGAAGTCGTTTTCTATGAGCTTCCGCCAACCATTCTTGTGCAATTGGGGCCGCCACCGCCACTGCACCGTTTCGTGCGCGTGGCCCAGGATATCCTGCTGATTGCGGTTGGAACGGGGATGGTCGTGGATGCCTTTGAGGATATAGGCAGGCAGATTGATTGATAAGACGAGACTAGCACGCTATTTGCGTCCTGCCTTACTCAGTTGTCAATCTTTGGTACCTGTATACATAGAGAGCATAAATTATTACTTTTAAAGGAGAAACAAAATGGGATTTGTTATCGGCGTTCTGGTTGTAGTGGCTTTGGTGTTCGCGATTGTTTATTTGGTTCAGCGGACATAAGCGTTTTATTAAAGAAACCTTGCTTTACATTTTAAGCGATGACTTTGACAGGAATTTCCGGTCAAAGTCATCAAACATTTATGCGGATAAAAAAAGAATCGTTTTATGCTGATTAAGATTCAGAATCTTTCAAAAACATATAAGGAAAAAAGAGGGCTGCTGCCGTTTCAACTTGAGGTGAAACAAGGGGAACTGATTGCCCTTATCGGGCATAATGGTGCGGGCAAATCCACCTTATTAAAACTTTTGGCCGGCTGGCTCATCCCTGACAGCGGTCAGGTTTTTGTGGACGGTATCGACCTCAAAAACAGATTGGCAATTGTGCGGAAAATCGGTTTTGTTCCGGAAACGCCCAATCTGTTTGATTTTTTTACCGTTGAAGATAATCTCAAACTATTTGCCCGTCTGTTTCAGGTTCCTTTCTCAAGAATTGAAGAAATTTTAAAGGCATTCAATCTGTTGCCTTTCCGCACGAACAGGATACAGGTTTTATCAAAAGGATTACGGCAAAGGGTGAGCATCGGGCGATCCCTTCTGGCAGATCCGTCCGTTCTTTTGTTTGATGAACCGACTTCAGGGATAGACTTTGAGATGACAAAAGAGATTTACAGGCTGCTCAAAGCGTTTCATTCTTCCGGGAAAACAATTATTTTCACTTCCCATCGGCCAGAAGAGATAAAAACCCTGGCCACACGAATTGTTGTACTTCATCAGGGCGTTCTGGTTTTTGATGGATCGCCCGAAACATATTTTCAATCAGACATTCATGAGAAGCTTTACCTATGATGATAAGAAATATCATTACATTAACAGTGAATGATTTGGCCATTGCCTTTAAGAATAAATCCATCTTTTTGATTCTTTTCATTCCATTTTTTGTTTATATCTCTTTGACGTTGGTAGATGAAGCCGGTGTTGATATTAAAAAAATCAACATCGGACTGATTCAATCACAACAATATCCTCCTGTTATTGTTGAAGCTATTCAATCCGCCGATGCACTATTTTCGATTGTATTGGTTTCAAGTGAAGAACAAGGCAATACATGGTTAAAAGAAAAAAAAATCGATGGTTTGCTGTTACGGCCTGAAAAAGAAAATATCAGTCTGGTTCTGGTTGTTTTAAAAAAAGAATCGGTATTGTCCCTTCAAATAGTAGAGAGCTTTTCAGCGTTACAAAAAGCAATCGAAGGAACCGGCATCAACTGGATTTCCGATATCAAACCGCTTCAGAAAGGTGGAATTCAAAGACAAACCTTGCCCACATGGATCCTCATGCTGGTCATGCTGGTAAGCTTCATCATCATGCCTGCGCAAATTGCCGAAGAAAAGGAAAAAAAATTACTGCTTGCGCTTTTGCAGACGCCCATGCGGGAAATTGAATGGCTTGTGGCCAAATTATTTTTGGGCATGATTTTAATCTTCATGGCTGTCCTGTTTCTCCATCTGATGGGAAGATTCTCTTTTGGAAATGTCGCAAGTTATGTCGCATTTATCGGCGTCGGCAGTTTTTGTTTTAGTGCCTATGGAATTTTCCTGGGTTTTTTATGTAAAAGTCAGGCCGGCGCCAGAACCCTGGGCGTTATTTTCTATCTGCCCCACCTTCTTCCTTCTGCCTTATCCGAGTTTTCACAAAAATTATCAACAGTGGCTCCTTTTTTGCCGTCATATCCTCTTTTTGAATCCATCCGCTCAATCCTGCTGGATGACAGGACTATATCAACCTTGTTTCCGGCATGGATCTATTTGTTTTTTGTCGGATTATTAACCTTTTTCATGTCATATCTGCTCATGAAAAAACGCTGGAGAATGTAAGATGAAATCCCTATTTATGCGACACAGCAGTCTCTGTATCATCATTGTTTTTTTTACCTTGTTTTTGCCGGCTTTTGCATGGTCTAAAGCCCCTTCTGAACTTCAAACCATTCAGCTGTTCTTTGAAAACGATTTGTTCGGTGGTACGGACGAATATTATACCAACGCTGTCCAGATCACCTGGCTTTCGAAAGATCTGCAACAGTATGAGGATGATCTTCGCCTGCCAAGATTTTCTTTACCGTTCATAAAAGCCCTCCCCCTTTCCGACAATCCGGCCAGCGTTCATAATGTCGGTGTTTTATTCGGACAACAGATCTATACCCCTTCAGATACCCAGACAACAACAGCATTTGAAAATGACAGGCCCTATGCCGGTTTTCTTTATGGGGGACTTGCCCTGCACAGCAAAACCCATCTCAAACTGGATACCCTTGAAATCGTTTTGGGTGTTGTGGGTTCTGCTTCCAAAGCTGAACAGGCCCAGAACACGGTTCATGACTTAAGAGATATTAATACCGCCAAAGGATGGGATAATCAGCTTCACAATGAACCGGCCGTTCGGTTTTCCTGGCAGCGCAAATGGCGGCTGGACAGCAGGGATTGGTTTGATTTTTTGAGCTATGATTTTATTTCCCGTGCCGGAGTAACTCTGGGGAACGTGAGAACATCAACCAGTGCCGGTGGTGAAATCCGCTTCGGGTATAATATTCCGGAAGACTTCGGGTCGGACGTGATCCGTGCCGGAGCCGGGGTCAGCGCACCTGTCATCCCAGGTTCAAAACCATGGAAAACCGCTTGGGGGATTCATATGTTTGCAAGTTCCCAGATTGAGGCAATCGCCCATGACATCTTTCTGGACGGCAACACATTCCGAGACAGCCAGAGTGTTGATAAAAAACCGTTGGTGGCAGACCTTTCCCTTGGCGTTTCATACAATATCAACATGTTCAAACTGACCTACCGGCATCTTTTTCGAACCGAAGAGTTTGAGAATCAGAAACAGGGGCAAACCATCGGCTCTCTGACCCTGGCAGTCTCTTTTTAACAATTAGGTCCGGCAATCCTATCGGAATGTGTTTTTTCCTCTGGTCAGGTCGTCAACCGAATCAGATCAAAATCAGGTCACATATGACCAAAGGCTGTATGTGACCTGATTCGACCTTTTTCACCGGCAGCCCTTGAAAATAATTTTATGCATAAGATCCCTACAGATAACGCAGGGTGGCATCATAAGCCGGAGATTGGAAGCCTGGCACGTAAATTGAACTATACTTAAATAATTCGTGAACCATAATTACACACTCTATAAGGAGAAAACCATGTTGTGGACTATTGCAGTAGTGCTGGTAATTCTTTGGGTGCTGGGATTCGTGAGCAGCTATACCATGGGAGGATTTATCCATATCCTTCTGGTGATTGCTGTTATCACCGTGCTTATCCGAATCATTTCCGGCCGAAGAATTTTGTAGAAAAAAAATCCCGTTCTCATAAAACCGGGGAGAACAGCGATGAGACAGGAAAAACATGAATGGTTTTAATCAGATCGTTTCCAACGATTTATAAAATTTCAGAGATTACCGCAAGAATGAAAGCGAGAAAACACCATGAAAAAAATACGGCAAGGTTTGTTACAGATATGCCTTGTTGCCTTTTTGTGTGTACCCGGCAAAGTTCTGTACGCATCTGATTTTGATGACCGTATTGAATCATCCATAAAAAATTCGTATGTATTCAAACGTTACTTAAAGGATGAAAACATCCACATCCAGTCAAAAAGCGGCGCTGTCACCTTGACCGGGAAGGTTTCCGAAGAATATCAAAAATTACTGGCCAATGATATGGTGCTAAATCTGCCAGGTGTTAAAAGCTTGGATAACTTCCTTGGAACAAAAGGTGAACTCCCTGTTGTTCATTCGGATGCATGGATTATAACCCAAATAAATGCCACCCTTTTATTTCATCGAAACGTAAATGGTATCGGAACCCAAGTTCTATCAGAAAATGGGGCTGTCACCTTGCGCGGTAAAGCATCCAGCACAGCCCAAAAGGACCTGACGACTGAATACGCCATGGATGTGGAAGGGGTCTTAAATGTTATCAATGAGATAATTGTCGAGCCTATAGAAATGAAGCCGGACAAGTTAACGACGGCCAGAAAAGCAGATACTGTCATAGAATCCATGGATGATGCCTCCATTACGGCTCTGGTAAAGACAACCTTGTTGTATCATCGCTCAACCAACGCACTTAACATCATCGTGTCGACAAATGCCGGCATGGTCAAGTTGGAAGGCATCGTGAACAATGCGGCTGAAAAGGATCTGGCCGGCAAACTGGCGAACGATGTTCATGGCGTAAAAAGCATTTCCAACGACATGACGATTAATTGAAAAGGCGGGAGACCGATGAAAAAAAAATTGAGTCCAAAACAAGTATTTCATTATTTTGAAGAACTGGCAAAAATTCCAAGATGCTCTGGAAACGAAAAGCAGGTGAGTGACTACCTGGTCAATTTTGCAAAAAAAAGAAAGTTAGCGGTTTTTCAGGATAAAAAACTAAACGTTATTATCAAAAAACCCGGAACAAAAGGATATGAAGACTCTCCTGCGGTGATTCTCCAGGGACATATGGACATGGTCTGTGAGAAATTAGAAAACTCCAGTCACGATTTTTCTAAGGACCCGATATCTTTAACGGTTGATGGAGATTTTTTACGGGCAAATGGCACAACACTGGGTGCGGATAACGGCATTGGCGTGGCATACGGACTGGCCATATTGGATTCAGATGACATCCCCCACCCGCCTGTCGAGCTTCTCGTCACAACCGATGAAGAGACCGGTATGTATGGTGCGGCTTCGCTAAAAGCCAATCATCTCATCGGAAAGACGCTTTTGAATATCGATGCAGAGGAAGAAGGTGTCTTTTTTACCAGTTGCGCAGGTGGACGGATTTCAATCATCGAATTCGACACCCATTGGATGAAAGCTTCCGGCAAAGCCCTTCTCATCAAGATTTCCGGCTTGAAAGGCGGACACTCAGGCCTGGAGATCATCCAGCAAAGGGCAAACGCGATCAAGCTTCTGGGAAGAATACTGGATGCAGCCAGGAAAGAAGGTGAATTGAATATTTCTTCAATCGCAGGTGGCTCAAAACACAATGCAATCGCGAGTCTTGCCCAGTTGACGATTGCCGGGGAAGCGTCCGTACTCAAAAAGATCAAGGCCATTGTGAAGGATCTGTCCGTGGAACTGAAAAAGGAATATGCTGCAGTGGATCCGGATCTCAAAGTGACGGTTACCTCTGTTGATACGATTGCAACACAATTGGACACGATTTCCACACAAAAGATCATCGACTTTCTTTTGATTGCCCCCAACGGTGTTCAGTCCATGAGCATGGATTTGGAAAATCTTGTGGAAAGCAGTCTTAACTTCGGTGTGCTCGAGCAGTCAGACAAATCCATCCGGCTCACTATTTCCGTAAGAAGCAGTGTCAATTCCATCAGGGAAGAGATCACCTGCGGGCTTGAAGCGCTGGCAAAGCGGGTCAACGCAAAAAGCTCCCGCACGGGTGAATACCCTGCATGGCGGTATGAACCGGATTCAAAGATACGAGACCTGTGCGTCAGCGTTTATAAAGAGGTCTCGGGCAATGATGCGGTTGTCCGGGCCATTCATGCAGGACTCGAATGCGGCCTGCTGAAGGAAAAACTGTCAAAGACGGACATGATCAGTTTCGGGCCGAACCTTTTTAATGTCCACACACCGGCTGAGTATCTCAGCATCCGCTCGGTGGCCAATATGTGGGATTTTTTAAAAGCAGTCCTTGCAAAATTAAAATAGGAAGGAAAATCATCATGGCAAAACCAGCAACCCCAAAAAAATACGAGCTGTCGAAAGCCGCTTACGGCGGTGCGCCCGGAAGCGAATATGTGCCATATATCCCGGCGACAGAAGCAATGCCTGAAATGACGAGATATTCCATCATTATCGGCATCCTCTTCGCTCTTATATTTGCAGCTGCCAACACCTACCTCGGCCTCAAGGTCGGTCTCACCATCTCAGCCGGGATACCCGGTGCAATCCTTGCCACCGGCCTTCTGAAAGGTCTTTTTAAACGGAACAACATCCTGGAAGCAAACATGGTCGCCTCTCTTTCGGCCATGGGCGAGTCCATTGCAGGCGGCATCATCTTTGTTCTCCCTGCCCTGATACTCCTTGGGTTTGGCCTGAGCATCATGACGGTCATCATCGTGACAATCATCGGCGGCCTCATGGGCGTATTCTTCATCACCCTGGTAAGACGCTATCTGATTGTTGAAGAGCACGGCAATCTCGTCTATCCCGAATCCATGGCGGCAGCAGAGGTTCTGGTTACGGGAAGCGAGGGAGGAAAAGGCTTCAGGACCGTCCTTCTGGGTATGGGCGTTGGCGCTGTTTATAAAATATTCTCCGGTGGATTCAAATTCTGGGGCGAGAACGCATCCTATACCATCCATTCCTATCAGGGAACCATGATCGGTGTAGATACGGTAGCGTCTCTGATGGGCGTTGGCTTCATTGTCGGGACAAAAACGTCCATTCTGATGTTCGGCGGCTCTGTTGTCGCATGGCTGGGGCTTATCCCGCTCATTAAATTTTTCGGTGCAGGAATGGCAGCGCCTCTTTTCCCCTCTGATATCCCCATTGCAGCAATGGGGGCATTTGACATCTGGTCCAGTTATATCCGGTATATCGGTGCCGGTGCCGTTGCGACCGGGGGATTCATATCTCTTGCAAAGTCCCTTCCCACCATCATAAACAGCTTTAAACAGGCGATTGCAGGAATGCAGAAGGGCAAAACCGAAAATACGAGCAGAATGAATACTGAAACGCCCCTCTCTTGGGTCATTGTGGCGGCGGTAATGGGTTTTCTGCTGACCTGGTTCGTTCCGGTCATCGGCGGCGGTTTTGTGGGATCATTGCTGGCCGTCATTTTCAGTTTTTTCTTTGCGGTGGTATCGGGCCGAATGGTCGGCCTTGTCGGCGCATCCAACAACCCCGTATCCGGCATGACCATTGCAACACTTCTGATCATCACTACCGTTTTCAAACTTTTGGGCAATGTCGGTGACCCCGGCATTGAGACCGCACTCATGGTCGGCGGTGTCGTTTGTGTCGCCATCGCCGTAGCAGGCGGCGCAGCCCAAAGCCTTAAGACGACGTTTATCATCGGTGGCACGCCCAGAAAAATCCAACTCGGCATGTTTCTCTCGCTTTCAATCGCATCTGCGGCGGCGGCAGGAACATTGATCTTATTGGACTCGGCTTACGGAATCGGAGACGTTGCCATTCCTGCACCACAGGCAACACTTATGAAAATGATCGTCCAGGGCATCATGACGGCCCAGCTACCGTGGACCCTGGTATTTATCGGTGCAGCATTGGCGGTCTTCTGCTTCATGGCCAGAATTCCGATCCTTGCGGTGGCACTCGGCATTTACCTTCCCATCGGCTTGACGGCTGGAATCTTTGCAGGCGGTATTGTCAGGGAGCTTGTGGAGAAGAAAACGAAACTCTCCCCTGGGGATAAGGACAAGGCTGCAGGAGATGACAAAACAGCAAAGGAAGACCCGGGGTTAGAAAAAGGCAAAAACAGTGAAATGGACAAGGCCGTTGAAAAGGGCATACTGCTGGCATCTGGACTTGTAGCCGGAGACGCCCTGATCGGTATCGTTATTGGGATATTCGCTGCCATTGGGACAAATATTGCCTTTGGGCTCACGCTATTCCCTGTTATTGCAAAAAGCAATCTGGCAGCATTCATTATGTTCCTGCTCCTCGCAATCTGGATTTTCATATATGCCACAAGAAAGGATCACTCAAAATAAATCCACATCATAACCGTAAATGAAAATGTCTAAAACCATTTGAAAGCGGAAATATATAAAAACAGCCATAGGGTGTGGATAGATCATATGATCAAAGGAGAACCCATGAACGAACAAAAACGTGTCACCAATCCCATATATAATCTTCTCCCCGCAAACATAGAGGGTTTCGATTCCCTGGCTGAGCTGGCCCTGGATATGCAATGGTCATGGGATCATTCCACCGACGAAGTGTGGCGGCAGCTTGATCCGGAACTGTGGGAAATCACGCATAACCCCTGGGTTGTCCTGCAGACGGTCTCGCGTGACCGGATCAAGAGTGTGCTGGCCGATCCTGTTTACCGTAAAACCGTCGATAACTTGGTTAAGACCAGACGGCAGGCAATGGATGCCCCGGCCTGGTTTCAGCAGCATCATGCGAAAAGCCCTTTGACCTGTGTTGCCTATTTTAGCCTGGAATTCATGCTGAGCGAGACCCTGCCCATCTATTCGGGAGGACTCGGCAATGTCACCGGTGATCAGCTCAAAGCAGCAAGCGACCTGAGGGTGCCGGTGGTGGGCGGCGGGCTGTTGTAACAGCCGGTCTATTTCCGCTCGGCACAGCAGCGCTCAGTATTTTTGGCTTCAGCCCCCACCATCCCGAAGTGCCTGTCATTGATTTATGGAATGCAACCGTAAACCAGAAAGGAGTATAGGAGTAACTTTCAATGAATGTTAAACATATTGCAAAAGATTTTCATAGTGTTCACCATCCCATCACAGCGTGATTTGCACGTTTTTGAAGGAGCGTTCCGTTTAAAGCCGATATCAAAGCCCAGGGGATGGCCCATTGTACGAATTTCTCACACTCAGGAACTGGAAATGGGATCTGACCATGAATAAGTTCAAGCAAATTTGGAGCAATCTGCGGTCAAGCTTTTGGTTTGTACCTTCGCTGATTGTTGCCGTCAGCATCGCCCTCGCGGTGGCTTTGGTTGAAGTGGGGTCCACCTGGAGTGACCAATGGCTGGCCCGCTGGCCGCTTCTGTTTGGCGGCGGCGCGGAGGCCGCGCGCGGGATGTTGTCCACAATTGCCGGTTCAATGATTACCGTGGTGGGGGTCACGTTTTCGATGACCTTGGTAACACTGGCGCTGGCTTCGAGCCAGTATACCTCGCGCATTCTGCGGAACTTCATGCGTGACCGCGTCACGCAGGTCGTACTCGGAATCTTCACTGGTATTTTCACCTATTGCCTGGTTGTGTTACGCACCATCCGCGGCGGCGAGGAGAGCGGGTTTATTCCGAACCTGGCAGTGTCTTTCAGTGTCGTCCTGGCAATAGGCGGCATCAGCGTCCTCATTTTTTTTATTCATCACATCGCCTCTTCGATCCAGGCATCGAACATTGTAGCCTCGGTTGCCGCCGAAACCATAGTGGCCATTGATCGGCATTTTCCAGAGAAGCCTGAAAACGGATCGGTTGACGGCGACGAGGATCAGTCGCCGCTCCCCCTGCCGGAGAGACGCTGGCAGGCAGTCACTGCCAGGAAGAATGGTTATATCCAAAACGTGGATAACGCAGCACTCCTTCGTTTGGCGCGGGAGCACCAGACCATCGTGCGGATGGAACGAAGTATCGGTGCGTTTGTGGTCCATGACACCACGCTGGCCTCGCTTGCGCTTAAGGACCCGCCGGAAAAAGAGATCATCGACGATCTGCAGGCGGCATACAGCATCAACCGTTACCGCACGGTGGAACACGATTCTGCTTTCGGCATCCGACAGATCGTGGACATGGCGTTGCGTGCACTCTCCCCCAGCATCAACGACACCACGACGGCCGTAATGTGCGTGGACTATCTGACAGCCATTCTGGCGCGACTTGCGCCTCGGCAAATACCCGCCTCGCGCTGCTACGAGAAAGGGGAACTGAGGGTGCTCACCATGGGGCCAACCTTTGAAGACTTGCTGGCTGAATCGTTCGATCAAATTCGAGGCAGCGCCAAAGGCAATGTCGCTATCATGTTGCGGATTCTCGGGGCGCTTCAAACCATTGCCGGTCTGACTGCCGGCCCGGGCCGGCGATGGGCACTTCGCGATCAAGTGCTATGGATCACTGAACTGGCTGAACGCACCCTTGAGTCAGCGCATGACCGTGAGAGGATCGATAAACGGCTGGCGCGCGTGCGCGATGCGCTCGAAGCCGAACCTGTTTTGTGCACAGGAAAAGAGGAACAGACCAAAAGTGGCTATGAAAATGATTGGCAATGTTGAATTAGAGCAAATTGCCGCTACAATCGATTAGGAATCAGACGGGAAGCCCGCATCCGATTGGACATCTTGGCGAAGCAATAGATATTACTTTTGCAATACTTTAACTTGTATCTGATGAATCAAAATTTATGACTGGAACTGAATTGGTGATTGACGGCGGCTATACCTGTAAATAATGAGTATATGAAAAATGGAAAAACATATGAGGGCCTTTGGTGGGTAAAAAGGATAAAATGGCTGGGACCCGGTTTGTTCCTAACAATCAGATCACACTGCTGCAGAATGGCGAAACCTACTTCCCGGTCATGGAAGCGGCGTTGGACAGGGCGGAGCATGAGATTTATCTGATAAGCTATATTTTTAAAAATGATACCATCGGACAACGTATTGCAGAAGCCCTCAGGCGGGCAGCGTTGCGCGGTGTGAAGACCCGCGTGCTGATCGATGGATTCGGTTCGGACAATCTGCCGGAAACCATGGCCGTTTCCCTTAATACAGCCGGTGTGATGCTGATGAAGTTCCGGCCCAAGATATCGCCCTGGACACTTCAGCGCCGGCGGTTGCGTCGATTGCACCGAAAAATTGTGATTGTAGATCAGAGATCTGCATTCGTTGGAGGCATTAATATTGTCGATGATTTTGATCTCCCGGATCAAACCTCGTCTCGGTATGACTACGCTGTACATGTGGAAGGGCCGCTGGTCAGAGATATTCTCGCGTCCACCCGTCGGTTGTGGTCGCGGGTGACCTGGTCCCGTTTTAGTACCTGGACCCGTTTTAGTCCCTGGGGCCGGGACAAAGACCGACAAGCTTTTTTTCCCGAATCCAGGGGCAGCATGCGCGCAGCTTTTCTGGTGCGCAATAATATCCGGCATCGACGTGATATCGAAGGTGCCTATCTGCAGGCGATTGAACAGTCACAATTGGAAATCATCATAGCAAATGCCTATTTTTTCCCCGGATCAAAGTTTCGTCGTGCGCTTATGGACGCGGCCGGGCGGGGTGTCAGGGTGGTTTTACTCCTGCAGGGAAAGATGGAATATCGATTATTGTATTATGCCTCGAAAGCCCTGTACGGCAGTTTTCTGGAAGCCGGGATTCAAATCCATGAATATCACAAGAGCCTCATGCACGCCAAAGTTGCTGTGATCGATGAACAATGGTCCACGGTAGGCTCCTCGAATCTTGACCCGTTCAGCCTGATGCTGGCACTTGAGGCGAATGTTGTTGTTGATGATAAAAATTTTGCCGGAACCTTGAAATACAGCCTGGAGAAGTCTATTGCTGCCGGGGCACATCAGATCCAACCCAATAGCTGGAAAGTCCAGCCCATTCTTCTGCGCATGGTTAGTTGGCTATGCTATGGCTTGGTCCGGTTCATGACAGGAATGACGGGGTATGCTTCGGGCAAGGATTCCGGACACATGTGATCTAACGGTCACACGTCTGGGATGATACAGGCTTATGTTTCACAGTCTTTCCTTTTTTAGCCGATAATGCGGGCTTTTCTGCCGACTTTTTCAAACATATCAAGACAAAATTCCAATTGTTTGCGCGTATGGGTTGCCATGTAGCTGGTACGCAACAGGGCTCTGCCTTGAGGGACCGCCGGTGAAATGATGGGATTTGTGTAAACACCCGCGTCCATTAAGTCTTTCCATACCTGAAAGGTTTTGAGATCTTTACCGATAACAATGGGAATGATCGGGGTGGTGCTTTCACCGATATCAAATCCCAATGATTTTAACCCATTCCGCATAAATTGGGCATTTTCCATCACACGTTCACGGCGTTCCGGTTCTGCCTTGATAATTTCTAAGGCAGCCGTCACAGAGGCCACATTGGAAGGCGGCAGGGATGCCGTAAAGATCATGGTTCGGCAATGATGCTTTAAATATTCGATGACCATTTTTTCACCGGCAATAAATCCGCCGACACACCCCAGGGATTTGCTGAAGGTCCCCATAATCAGGTCCATGTCCTCCGTGACACCAAAATGTGCAGCAGTTCCTTCGCCATGGGGACCTAAAATTCCAATAGAATGTGCATCATCCACCATCAGGCGTGACGAATATTTTTTAGATAAGGCCGTCAATTCATCCAATTTGGCAATATCTCCTTCCATACTGAAGACGCCGTCGGTAACAATGAACCGGGGGTATTTGGGATCTGCAAAAGCCAGTTTTTCTTCCAGATCCTGCATGTCGTTGTGTTTGTATTTACATTTTCGTGCACCGGAAAAACGGATACCGTCTACAATGGAAGCATGGTTATATTCATCACTGAAAATCAAATCATCGGGACCACAGATTGTAGAGATGGTTCCTAAATTTGTACCAAATCCAGTGGAAAACACCAACGCGTTTTCCATGTGAACAAAATCAGCCAGGTCTTCTTCCAATTGATCATGCAGGAGGACATTTCCGTTCAGCAAACGGCTGCCGGTCAATCCAGACCCATATTCTTGTAACGCTTTGACCCCTGCTTCAATCACTTTGGGGTGATTGGTAAGTCCAAGATAATTATTAGACCCCAGCATGGTTATCTGCCGTCCGTCAATGGTCACTTCAGTGGCATTGGATTTTTCAATTTTCGGATAATACGGATAATATCCCAACGCCCTTACCAGATTTGACCGGGTATATGCAACTATTTTTGTATAGACATCCGGGTGCTTTCCAAAATATTCCATTCGCTTGGCGCGTATTTTTTGACTTGCAATATCAATGAATTGACTTAACATAAATCCTCACTTTCAAGAAGCCGGCGGCAGACACTGGCAATGTTCAGGGCCGCCGAACCGTTCTGTATAGGCGTCAATCGACGCATTTCTTCCATATTGAAGTCTGAGTGGGTTTCCTTGCCCAGGGCAAGGCCGACAAGGGCTGTCGAAGAAAACCGGGTAATCAGAACATCACAGTTTGCGATCATTTCTTCTGCGTTACCGGTGGAAAACACCATGGCCCCGGGGGCATACGTGTTTATTTCCCGGGTGGCACGCCTAACTTTTTCGCTCGGGTGAAGCTTGAAGATAAGCTGCCGTGGACCTGCGATCTCAACAGCTTTTCGGATAAAAGCCTTGCGGTTTTCGAACTGGAGGGTCTCCCTCAGCGCAGACGTACAGGCCAGCACATAATTCTTGTAGGGAAAGGTGTTGCCGGCATATTGCCGGCAATTGTCGAAATTGGGTATCCCCGTAACAACAATCTTCTCGGCACGCACACCTTTTTTTATGAAAAAGTCCCGATACCCTTCGCTTGCAACACAGAACACCTCATATGCATCACTGAGACCGGTCAATGCATTGCCCGCAAACCAGAGCGGAAGGAATCGGAACCGGTTGACAAGATGGAACATGAAAGATTCCGGGTCTGTAATCCCTTCCTGAACCAGCACCATCCGATCTCCCCTGATGTTCTTCTGCAAATACACATCCGAGCAGGTCACCACCAGGTCGTAGGGTCGATTGCGACCTTTTTCGTCCATGGGCAGACCCTGGTCCTGAAGATAGTCCCGGCAACGGTTGGCCAGTTTGTTTCCGGCAATGGTGAATTCGATCATTCCGACCTTTTTGAGAAACGCGTCAAATCCGTGGACGTAGAAGGGTGAGAACGCGTGGTCATAATCGCCAAGGTGTCCTGCAATCTGATGCATCTGGGTGGTCTGATTCATGGAGCCGCATATAAAGAATATCTTTTTTTTCATCTGCCGCCTCCCCTTATCCCCTGTGTACCCAGTCACAGCACTGACAGGCTGGAAATCCGCCATAGTCAAGCCTGCCGAAGTTTTTTCTGATGTCGGACATTACAGGCCCGTTCCAGATTTCCTTGACACTGTGCAAGTTCACATCCCCCACTTCCTGAACGCCATTGTAATCCATGCAGCAGGTCACGGCCTTGCCGTCACAGAGCACGGACAGGGCTGACCAGGGATAAAAACAGACAGACACTATTTTTTTTTCAACAGAATTGTAAGCCCTTCCGCCGCCAAAATTGTCCGGAGAACTAATATTCAGGCAGTCACCCATCCGCTTATCCAGAACAGAGCGCCACAGGGATTTGAATTCTTTTGTCGCAGCACCATTGGTCGTTTGAGGCAGGTATTGAAGGATCAGTTTCGGCGTCTTTTTTTTTCATTTCCTTTCTTATTTTTACAAATTCCCTGACGTTGTTCAACGCCACCTTGAAATCCAGCCCTCTCATGGTGCGGCAATAGGATTCATCATCCGTGCCGTAAAAACTGATTTTCATCCTGTCCAGCCCAGCACCAATAATCTTTCTGGCGGTCTCGGGAAATAATAGCGACGCATTGGTAACCAGATAGGTATGCTTTATGCCAAAGGCCTTTGCAAGTTTGATCCGGTCGGGCAGCACCTCATCCAGCAGCGGCTCTCCAAACCCGTGCAGATGCACGACAGGTTTTCGTCTGGCGCCGGATACATCTCTGATAATTTTCTCGAACACTTCAAAGGCCATAAAGCCTGGTTTTCGGGTCAGCTTCTCACGGGGGCACATCACACAGCGCGCGTTGCAGCAGTTTGTGTTCTCGATCAAGATGACCGAGGGCAATGGAAAATGGTGCCGGTAGTAGAGATTAAGGGGCAAAGGCCCGGCCAATGACAACAGCCCCCGGGTGATCTTGTCCCGTGCATTGAAAATCATGTGCTCTCTCCGCCCAATGTGGTTATCATGCTGCCGAGAACAAACACCACAGCGGCAAACGCCCCGATGGTCAGGGCACATTTCAGGGCAGCTGCGTGATCCACGGATACCATGGCGGCCCTGAGTCCCTCGTTCACATAATACAGCGGCAGAACCCTGGCAAACTTCTGCAGAAATTCAGGCATCATCTCCACAGGGAAGAATGTTCCTGAGAGGAACATCATGGGAAACATCAGGGCATCGGCCGCGGCCGAAGCACTTTCAGCCTCCTTGGCAACGCGGGTGAGAATCATGCCGAGCCCGACAAATGAAAAAACGTCAAGGGCAATAAACACCACAAGCCAGGCATTTATCTCAAGACTAACACTGAACACGACATAGCTCACCAGCAACATCACCGCTGTGGACAGAACCGCAAGAATGAACTGGTACAGGACGTTTGACAGAATCCAGTCAATCCGGGTAATGGGGGTGGTGAAAAGCTTTCTGATGACGCCTTTCTGCCGGAGTTCGGCATTGACGTTCACCGCACCGAACAGGCTTGCCGTCATCACTGCCATGGCAATGATCCCGGGGACAAAAAACTCGATAAACCGATATTTCTTTTTAAGTATGGATATGGGTTCCGATACAATGAGCGGCGGTTTACCGGACATTTCCTGGTTTATCCCGGCCAGCACCATGTCCAGCACCCCTAGTTTGGTCGTCACCCCAAAGGCGCTGGGGTCGTATAACTGGTTGAGGCTGACGGGTGTGCCAAAGGTATCGGATTCCATTTTCTGCATCATGGACATTTCAAAGTCTTTGGGAATAATGACAATCAGATTGCGCTTATGGGTCTTGGCATAGGTTTTTGCATCAACAGCAGGAGAGACCTTTGTGATGGTGAATCTTTTGCTGAGACGAATCGCTTCCACGAGTTGTTCGGATGAGGGTGTCCGGTCCAGGTCCTGAATGCTTAGGTCAAAAATTTCATTGTCTCTTTCCATGAAAATGGTGCCAAAAACGAGTATCAGGATGACCGGGAAGGCAAGCCTGAAAAATACCACCGTTTTCTCGCGGTAGAAGCTCTTGATGCTCACGATGATATTGGCATAAATGATGTTTGCATGGAGGATGTGCAGCTTCATTCTGCCCCCTTTATACGGACAAAGCCTTGCGCAAGTGGTTCATCGGTAAGTTTCAGGAAGACCTCTTCCAGATTGGGCTTGCGGACGTCCAGTCCGGCAAACGACGCCCCGCTGTCCTTGACCGTGTTGAGCAGCCTTCGGACATCTTCCGTGTGCGTAAGCCTGACCTTGATGTGTCCCTGGCTGTCATAGGCCGGCGCAAGCCCCATGTTTCTGACGATTTCAAAAACATTTTCATCCACAGACTTCAGCATGGCGACCAGGTAATTGGCATTGTTTTCGATGAGTTCTCCCGGAGATCCCATGGCCGTGATCTTCCCTTTTGCGACAATGGCCACCGTGTCTGCAAGAAGTTCTGCTTCCTCCATGTAGTGTGTGGTAAGAAATAGGGTCTTCCCTTTTTTTTTAAGGCCCAGCAGAACTTTCCACACCTCCCGCCGGGCCCGGGGGTCAAGCCCGGTCGTGGGCTCGTCCAGGAACACAACTTCGGGGTCGTTCACCAGCGCAACAGCGATTCCAAGGCGCTGTTTCAATCCTCCAGAGAGGTTCCTGTATTGTACCTTGACCTTGTCCTGGAGATTCACAAGCGCTATCAGCCCATTGATATCGGTGTTCGGGTTGCAAAAAAGCCGGGAGTAATACTGCAGGGTTTCTTTAACCGTTATCCGGTCAAAGGTGCTGAACCCTTGCGGAAGGACGCCAATGCGGGGGATGATTTTATACTTTTTTTGGGTGACGTCCATTCCAAGAAGGGTCACTTTGCCGGATGTGGGTTTTCTGATGGTATTGATGATCTCGACGGTCGTGGTCTTGCCTGCACCATTGGGGCCCAGCAGGGCAAAGACCTCACCTTTCCTGACGGTAAACGATATGTCGTCAACTGCAGCAAACCCCTTGTAGCGACGGGTCAGGTTGGTAACTTCAATTGCATATTCAGGGTTTTGGGTCATAACGCTCCAATCTGTATTTTTTGGCTGTATTTTGGACTGTATCTGTGGGTAACAAACCTGCTTTTCCCGTCATCTGCCCCGTCATTCAAACGTTGCTGCCAATTCAACAGGGCAATGGAAAGCCACATTTTTTCATGAAAAACCGAACGTACCCGTAAGGCCCGGCCCGCAGCCATGGGAAACCGCATGACGGCCTTTTGTGATAACCCCACCGGAAAATCATATACATAGCTTTCCGTTGCCGCTCGCCCTGTGGCGCTACTAGATATTGACGGATACACCACCATCTGCCGCGGGTCCACAAGATGAAATGCACATCCCAAGGCCTTTGCAACCGCTTCCTTGATAGACCAGAGCAAGGCTGCCGCTTTTTTTAAATCCTCGCCCAACAGTTTTACAGCGTGCTGAAGTTCTGATGGGTGAAACACCCGGTTAAAAGGGTATTTGCCTTGGAATTCATGGGGTTGCGCCACATCAATGCCGATATCATGCTCATCTCCACACAGAGCCGCCCAGACGTTCTGGCCGCTCTCGCAAAAAGAGACTGCCGGACCTCGATGTCCTCCAAGGAGGAGTTGAGGTTTGCCAAGGGGGCCCCGGATGATCCGGATGGGGAAAGCCTCTTTGCTGATATCTGGCCTTCCCATCCAAACCGGAGTTTTAACAGCAACAAGGTGATCCCACAGCCCTGAGACCAGATGATGTCTTTGGCCTGACCCGCAGGGCAGTGATGCATAGAAGACAGGACCTTTTCCATGAAAAAAATTTATTGTCTGAACAAAAATTTCTTGATTCTGCCTCACCATATCCGCTCCTGTCTATTTTGATCAGCCATCTGCCGGACCGCTTCATGATCAATCTGAAATCCATTTCATCTGCAACCCGAAAATCTGCATGAGGGTTTCGCCCTGATCATCAAGTCCCCTTGTGTCCCAGGTGAGCACTTCGTCGTCCTGTGTTCGCAATCTGGCCTCCAGCGTTATCTTTTCTCCTGCCCGGACTTTTCTGAAACACCGCATCTCCCCGATCTCCAGGGGAATCATGGATCTGGGCTCTGATGGATCTGTCACAGCAATGTGACAGCACACCAATTGCAAAAGCGCCTCGAAAAGGTAGGGGGAGTATTGGTATTTTACGTTCAAAAGATTTGCAAAGTCACATGTCTCAGGATAAATCGTCCGGCCCCGTATGACACCCGGACCCGTACCATCAAGAAACTCTATGACGCGATACCGTCCTCCCAGACCGCTGCGGTCTTTGTACCATTTCAATACTTTTTTGCGATTCATGGGCCGGGTCCTGAGTTCGTCCTGCCGGATGGGAAAATCCAGGAATCCCTTCTTGGGCGTTTCTCCTCCGCCATCAAGGATCACCTGACCGCTGCACTGCAGGGCAAAGTGGTCGGTCAATCTCCCGGCCGGAGAAATCTCCTGTGCTGACAGGGACATATCGCACAATACCGCTTCAAGGCTGTTGTCGGCCCTGCGGCAGGAGATGCTGGCCGGCCGCGGAACCCCCGGCCGGCATTCAATCATGTCCATGAGCCGGATCTTGCGAACGCCCCGCACCTGAAGGTGGGGATACAGTATCCGGGCAGCTTCCATGAATGTCTCCAGAACCATGGTGGCTGAGACAATGGGATGCTTGATGAACTTGAAGGGCCTGTGATCCGTGATCCAGAGATCCTTTTCCAGAGAAAAAGACCGGAAGGCTTCCAGTTTTTCCTGACAAAGGTCCAGGGTTAAAATCTTTTCGATCATGGGAAAGTCCTCAGGTTTGAAGGACACAAGACCGGAATCCAGCTCTCCGCAAGGTAAGGGACGGGTTTTGTCGTTAAGCAATACCGTCCTCACACACGGCAGTTTTTTCATGAACATGACCCAATTGTCGTCGGCCGGGGCGACAAAAAGTTCCCGGCAGATGAGTCCTGCAAGCTCATTCACATGAATATATGCAACCCCTTTTTGCTTGAGCAGGGCCTGGATTTCCGGATCATCCGCCATGCCGGCTCCCTCAACAGGAGGAAGCATCAAGGCCTTGAAGCGGATGGTGCTGTTTTTCAGGCTCAGATGTCTGAGCAAGGCAGACATCATCCGGTTGGCGGCAACATAATTTGCCTGTCCGGGACTCCCCTGGATTGCAGCGACTGAGGAAAGGCCTGCAAAAAACTTCAAGCCGGCAGTCTTGGCCGCTGAGTAGAGGTTCCAGGCGCCCAGAAATTTGACGTCCGTGACCATGGAAAAATCATCCAGGGTCATGCGGCTTAAGGGACCGTCCCTGAGGACACCGGCACTGTGAATGATCCCGTCAATTTTGCCGTAACGGCCGATCACTTCTCCCAGGATGGCCTGGACGGCTTCAGGATCGGTAACATCGCAGGTATGATAGGTCGCCTCAATTCCTGCTGCGTGTAAATCCGCCAGGGTCTGGGCAATCTCCCCTGCCCTGGGCCCGATGGCTGCCGACGCTGAAAATGAAGGACCGGCAAGCGGTTTTGCCGGGTCACCTTTCAGATCGAGACGCGTCCTCCCCAGAAAGACAAGACGTGGCATGAAAGGAGCAAGACCGCGGGCAAGATAGGCGCTGATCCCGGTTGCGCCCCCGGACATCACGATAACACTCCCAGGATTCAGGTTCAGACCTGATGAATCCCTGAAAATCGATGGGGCTAAACCTCCCTCTGACGTGAGAAGCTTTCCATCTTGATGAATCATCTCCACTAGTTTACAACCTCTATCCAGAGCATTGTGCACGGCTTTTTGAAGATCGGTATCTTTCTCGATTGCCAGTGTTCTAAACTGGATGGATGGGTATTCCTGGGCCGCGCTTAAGAATAATCCGAGCATTCCTTGGGTCAGCAACCGGACAGGCGTTTCAATATCCTCTCCGGAATGAATCAACAGGATAAATTTTTTAGCCGGTGATTCAAGAAATGCCTTAAGCAGGACAAAGAATCCCTTAAGGAGCTGGGAAACATCCGCCATGCTGCTTGATATTATCGGCCCGTCCTGACCAAGGGTGATGACCATCCCGGAAACAGGAAGCAGGGTTGCAATTTTATCTGCAGCCTGCAAGGCCCCTTTTTCGGTTCGGATGTCGTGACCCGTTTTGCCGGAATCCAGGCTTTCCTGCAGGACTCCCATTGGAAACGTCTTAACCCGGTAGTCTGTCCTGAGAATGTCCCCTGTGCGTTGGGCAATCTTGTCATCCTGGTCAGAAGAGAGAAAAAGGACGGATTCGCCCGGACTCAATTCCATGGGGATTAAAGCGCCCAACTCTATTGCGGCATCCGCGAATACGAGCCGATTTAAGCTTGCCGCATCTGTTGAGGATTTCAGGTGTTCATCTGGCAGGGTGTCCGGGTCAAGTGCCTCTGAGGACTCTTGCCGTCTGTTGTTTTCCTGCCGGGCAGTTATTTTGGAGATCCCCAGGGCAATGTCATTCACGGTACGGACATCTATAAAATCCTCCAGTTCAATGGTGATCCCGAATTGGTGTTCTGCTGCATCCATGATGATGGGCAGACGGCTGGATCGAATGGAAAGGTCCTTCCGAAGATCCATGTCGGGCTGGATCTCGTCTCTATTATATCCGGTCGCATCCATAATAATTCGAATAAGTTTCTCCATGATATCTTCACCCCCAGCAGCAGGGCCGGATGGTTCAACAGATACAGGAGCAAGCAGTTTCAATCCTTCAGGAGGCTCAAACCCTCCGAACATGGATTTGATAACACTTGACAGGTCGCCTTCTTTGAATTTCGGGTTCAGTTCATGGCGGATGGCTTCCAAAATGTTGGACTTAAGAAACTGGCCGGAATTCTCCATGACGAACCGGTTGATTTCCCTTTGAATGATCTGTTCCATGGGATTTTCATCCGGATGCAGGGATGTTTGCGGCCGTAAGGCCAATGCCGGTATGATCCGAAGAGGTTCCTGAGTTTTTTTGAGTGCAGGAAGAAGAATACCCTTTGGTTCTCCTTTAACTTTAAGCTGCCCTTGGGCAAAGAGCTGGGCAAGGGCAGCCTTGAAGGTCAACCCCTCTGAGGACCGAAGGCATGTCTGGATACACGCTGATCCGGGAAGCGTGTCTGCGATGAGATTGCTCAATACGTCACCCGGTCCCACCTCAACAAAAAGCCTTGCCCCATAGGTATTCCAAAGACTCTGGACATTATCCATCCAATGGACGGGGGATTCCAGGTGGGCCATGAGGATTTTTTTGATCTCATCAGGGTCTGACGGATACGGTATCTGGGTCGTGTTGGAGATGACCGGAATCTGCGGGGAATGAAATTCAATGGCGGCAATGTATGCTGCAAGTTCATCATGGATGACCTTCATGGCAGGAGAGTGGAAGGCCATGCTGACACGCAGAAGGGTGGTCCGGTGACCCTGTTCCTTCAATTTTTTGCTAAAATCCCTCATCTCTTGTGTATTGCCGCTTAAAACAATCTGCTTGGGTGAATTGATATTACCGATGTGGATATCATTGCAATCCTGGATCATTTTTTTCAGCAGATCCAGAGGCGCGTCCGTGGCTGCCATGACACCGGGATCGATATTCTCGGAAGCGGCTTTGTCCATGCACAGGGCCCGCTTGTTCACGATTCGAAACCCATCCTCCGGGGAATAGACACCGGCCAGACACAAGGCAGTCAATTCGCCCAGACTGTGACCGGCCATGGCCACCGGGCGGATGCCGAGGCTGATGAGATATCGGGCCATGGCATTTTCCATGGCAAACATGGCAGGCTGCTGCCATCGGGTCTTCTGAAGATTTTCCTCTTGATCATGGAACATCAGGCCAAGGAGATCAAAGTCTGCAACGGCTGCAGCCCGATCCATCCATTCTTTAATAATGGGAAAAGACGCATAGAGTTCTTGTCCCATACCGCCATACTGTGCCCCCTGTCCGGGGAAGACAAGGGCAAGGGGCACAACTTTCAAATCTTCATGGGCCGATACCGTTTGCGGTTTATGGGAAACCATGACCATATCCACTTCATCCATAGATTGTTCCACCTGGACCACATAATTGGAACCGCCAAAACCAAACGCATTGACTTCAAGCCTTCTGGGTTCCCCGGTGCGGCTTTTCCAATCCAGCGGCGCAGGGGAGATGATAAGACCTGATTTTTCCAGATTGATTTCCGGGTCCGGATGACTGTAATTAAGGGTGAGCGGTAAAATTTTAGCCTTCATGGCCTTCACCCCCCGAATAAGGCTACTGATACCCGAGGCACCCAGTGTGTGTCCGATCTGGGATTTAAATGCACTGAGCACGGTGCGCTTGGAGGAAGGAAAGATCGCCTTCAGGGCACGGACCTCCTCCAGGTCTCCCTGGCGGGTGCTCGTGGCATGGCATTCCACAAGATCCACGGCATCCGGTCCATAGGATGTTCCCTTAAAAGAGGCGCGAATGGCCATCTGCTGGGAGACATTGGAAGACTCCACCATCCCCAGATGGTTATTGCTGGCGCCCATGCCGGTCACAAAGGCATGAACAAGGGCCCCTCTTGCCCGGGCAAGGCTTTCCCGCTCAATAACAATCATTGCCCCGCCTTCGCCAAGGACCATCCCGTCTCTTTGTGCATCAAAAGGGCAAGAGGTCTCATGGGCAGATTTTTCCTGCCCGGACAACCCGTAAAGTGCGTCCAGGGCGGAAAATTCCAGAAAATGCAGATGGCTGAGCGTATCCTCGCCCCCTCCCACGACGGCTGCGTCTATGATGCCGTTTTGGATCATCTGGATGGCGCAGTGAAGTGCTACAAGTGAGGTTGCGCAGGCTGCGGATACAGCATAGCTCGGCCCCATGAACCCATACTGTTTGCAGATAAAACCGGCGGCAGCGCAGTTGAGCCGGCCCAACAGGGTGGTATCGTCCGGGGCCATACGCCCGGATTTTATTTCCTGTTCGATGGCTCTGTGTTGACCCGGTGTGAGGTCAACGGCCTGTTTGATTCCGGCCAGGATGTCGTTAACGTATGCCCTGATAATAATATTGGGAAGCGTCCCTGCCGCTTCTCCCGAATTCTGGGACATGAGGACGGCTATTCTCTCCCGCGGGATGTCCGATGTCAGAATACCGGATTCCCGGATGGCCCTGTCCGCAAGCCACATGGAAATCCGTGTGGCCTCGGTCATACTCCTGAAATCATGGGGAGGAATGTTAAGTTCATTGCGGTCGACACGAAAGTCCAGAAAAGCCCCCACTTTGCAATACGTCTTGTCTGGAGTATGGGGACGGGCGTCATAATACAGGGCATGATCCCACCGTGACGGCGGAACCAGAGTGATTCCGCTCTTCATGGCCAGGCTTGCAGCCCAGACTTCTTCCGGGCTTTCCCCCAGGGTATTAACGATGCTCATGCCGGTGATGGCAATTCTGTCATGATTCTCTCTTTTGGGTATGACTTGATTCAGTGTATTTTTGACCCCAGCGACCGGTATTTTCAATGGTGTTTCCAAGGCGCCTGCAACCGGCTGATGCATATGAAGAGGGCCCTGGACCAGTTCACGGTGAAAGGACTTCAGATTATCGACGTCACGGATGAGCCCGGCACATGCCCCGCTCATGAATTGTCCGCGTTCCAGACAGGTTTTTTCATCTAGAAGTGCCTCTCCCGGCCTGTCCATACCCCTTGCAGCAGTGAAAAGGCTTCCGGCCGCCATTTTTTCCATACTCACCCTGAAAGAGGTCTCGTCCCGGTGTCCTGCGGCAAACTCCCTTTCCAGGGATAACATAACTTCCACCACCGGGGTTCTCAGGGACCTTACCCTAAGGCCGGTGTTCCGGCCGGAAACAACGGTTCCTGCCGGAAGTGATTTCAGGATCATCTGCTGATAAAGGGGTGCCAAGGCGCCTGTGTCAACAATTTCCCGTGTGGCCAGATAGGCGGTACCCATCTGGATGGCGTCGGCTCCGAGCATGGCTGCCATAAACGCGGTTTCCCGGTTAAAAATTCCCCCGGCAAGGATTATGCGACAGTTTTTGAACAGGGATGGGGTGGATTGTTTCAGATCCAGCACCATTTGTGCAAGGGTAAGCGTGCTATGCGGTCCCACATGGCCCCCGGCCTCATACCCCTCGCAGATCACATATCGGACGCCTGCTTTGAGGGCGAGCTTCAATAGTGCTTCATCCGGAGCGATATAAATGACATCAATGCCGCTTTCCATCAATTCACCGATGACGGAAACATCACCGCCTGCAATCACTGCAAAACGGGGTCTATGCTTTTTTATCCAGGCCAGATGCAATCCCCTGAAAGGATTTTCCGCCAAAGCGACCACATTCACGGCATATGGGCGCTCGCCCATGATCTTCGGCAGACATCCAAGCTTTTTGTCAAGCATTTCAGCGTCCATCAGGCCAAGGGCGATGGTGGGCAATCCACCGGCATCGGCGACCCCCAGGGCAAACTCAGGAACATCCGTGATCCAGGACATGGCGCCCTGAATAAAGGGGTATAGGATTCCCATCTCTTTGGCCACAGGACTGTCCAGAAAACACTTCTTTTTTTCTTCGGCCAGGTTGCATAACCCATGAATTTCGTCCATGAACGCTCGCACCGCTTCCTCGGTCTGGGTTCCAAAACGGTTAATAAAGGACTCGGCAAAAGCCGCTTCCACACCCAGAAAAATGACTTCGTCCCGGCTAAAAAGGCTCTTCAGGGGGTGAACGGCCTTAGCATTCACCCGGTTTGCAAAACCGTGGCGGTCTTGGGCCAGGATCGTTGCACCGCAGAGCGAGTCCTCGTAAGCCTTGATTTCCTTGAATGCGAGGGAATTTCCCTTGTTGAACAGACGGCAGGGAACCTGCACGTCCAGGCCGACCAGATCAGTGGAATCCGGATGGATCCGGCGGAGACACTCTCGCTGGGAATCTTCAATTTTAACCCCATCGGTCAACCAATGGACACTCTCAAAGATGATCCCGGCCGCCCCGGTTGACAGAAATGCCGCTGCTGCCTCAGGGATAAAGACACCGCCCCAGATGAGAATATCACAAGGCGTTGAAGAAGCCCTGAGCATTTCTCTGGCCATTGAATAGAGCGCCATGGTCGTCTCACGGCCCACGAATCCTGCGGCCTCACATCCTTTCAGAACGATTCGCCCGATGCCCGGGTCATCCTTTAATATTTTTGCCACAAGATCGGTGTCCCCGGTGATGGGAAAGCAGCAATAACTTTTGGAAATTTCCTTAAGCTTTTCTATAAACAAGGAGGTATCTCCGTCAGAAACCTCAAGGGGGCACTCTACCCAGAGGGCGTGGACCCCTGTTTTCTTTAATACCCGAACCAGAGACGGATCCGTAAAGGCCGTGGCGGAAATTTTAATATCCCTGACAAGATCATCAGGGTCTGTTTCCCGCAGGCAGGAATACAGATCGTCTGCTCCCTTTATCATGGAAAAATCGAAGACAGCATGGCTCCCTGTTCGCTGAACCATCTGAACCACCGCCGGGGTGATCTCCTCAGGCCGCCAGATAAAACCGATAATGGAATTTTGATGCTCAGCCGACATGTTAAAATCCTTTTGCTTTTAAGCCATACGTTTAATTTATGATAAAAACTTTTTTGAATATGCGATATTTTTTGTATTTTTTTGCACCGGCTTCCTCTATCAATTCGTTGATCGCCTCATTGTCCTCCAGTGTCCAGCCCATTTCCATATACTGATATTTCTCTTTTTTCCTCACAACTTCATAGATATGGTGGAAGGCCAGCAGGGGAAACCCCAGTTGCCGGTATTTCTCCTTGATCCCAAACATAAGCAACCGCAATCCTTTAATCTCCTTTTTGTACAGGAAATACTTCAACACCCCCAGCAGTCCGACCCGCCCGTTGAAACGCTTGAGCAAGGGATTGATGTCGGGAAAGATCAGGCAGAAGGCTGCGGGCTCATCCTCATGATAGATGAAAAACGCCATGTCCGGATCTACAAATTCCATCATGTCCTTGCCTATGTCCTGCATCTCATTCTCGCTCAAAGGAACAAACCCCCAGTTATCGGACCAGGCATCGTTATATATCTGCCGGATCAGCGCAAACTCAGCGTCTGCATTCTTTGGGTCAAAGTGGGTGATGCGGACCCCCTTTTTTTTGGCGATCTTGCCGGCAAGATTATCCATCCACCCGGGAAGCTTGTAATCGCTGTCCATAAGAAAAGAGAGCAGATCTTTTTCTTTGACATAACCGCAAGATTCGATCAGCCGTGAATAGTAAGGCGGGTTATAGGGCATCATCAAGGAGGGCGGATAATCGAAACCCTCAATTAGCAAACCGGCCTCGTGATTGGTGGACGGGTTGAGAGGACCTCTTATAAAGGTCATTCCCTTGTTGTGAATCCACCCCTCCACGGAAGAAAAAAGAGCTGCCGCGGCTTCCGGATCATCCGCACATTCAAAAAATCCCCAGATACCCATCTTTTCGTTATGGAACTGGTTATAATGGTCATCTATGATGCCCGCAATCCTTCCTACCGTCTTTTTACCCCGCCGTGCCAGGAAAAGAATGCGCTCGGAAAACTCCCAGAAAGGATGCTTAAGGGGGTCCAGCAGCCGACGGACTTCTTTTTTGAGCGGAGGAACCCATTTGGGATACGGGACATAGATCTTCCAGGGCAGATCTATGAAGTCTCTTAATTTAGATCCCCCTTCCACGGTAATGATCTCAATGCCGGCCATAATTATACTCCCCAACGGGAAAAAAACACCGCCTGATACAGGTAACCTTTAACAATAACCCTTATGGATTCACGATATATAAGGGTTATATTCACTTTGTGTGCCAGCCCTGCATAACATCCGCCATCCGCCTAATTTTTATGAAGAATCGGCAAAAAGAAGTTTCCGGGACACCCTTAAAAACAGTATAAAAAATGGGCCAGATATGACCTTTTGAGTATATATGACCTTTTATATTGGGTTGCTGATAATTTCTTTGAAACCGCAAGTTGTGATTATTTGTGCTAAAAAATCAATATGATGGGTAAAGTAATTCCGAAATTTTTGAACCCTGGCACACTGATTGCCATATATGAAAGAAAATCACCATGGATAGCGGCAAACCAACGAGCGATATCCATGGCAAAAAAAAATAATTTCAAAACAGGAGAAGCATTATGAAATCAGGCACTCAGGACAAGACAGAAGGCAAACTGCACAAAGTAAAAGGCAAGATAAAAGAGACGGTTGGAAAAATAACAGACAATCGTGATCTGGAAGCCGAAGGAAAAATCGAAAAAACGCAAGGAAAAGTTCAGGAAAAACGCGGTCAGATTAAAACAGTGCTGGGCAAATAAAAATAACATTAACCCTCCAGGCACTTCAATCACGGGTCCTGGGAGCATCACGCTCACCTGTGCAAGTCTGATAACCAACGACCCTGACAAAGCAGGTCACATATGGCCGAAGGTTATATATGACCTTATTCTACCTGCTTTCTCCGGCAGCTGCTTGAAGGTCTTTTTATGCAGAAGACCCCTGCAGATAAGCAGGGTGGCATCATAAGCCGGATATTGAAAACCTGGCACGTAAATTGAACTATATAATACATAATTTGTGAACCATAATTATACAATCGATAAGGGAAAAACCATGTTGTGGACAATTACAATAGTACTGTTAATTCTTTGGATGCTGGGATTGGTAAGCAGTTATACCATGGGAGGATTTATCCATATCCTTCTGGTGGTAGCTGTTATCACCGTGATTATCCGAATCATCCAGGGCCGGAGAATTTTGTAGTAAAAACCGCTCAAACGAAGGAGCAAACGATGTTAATGAATATTATCAAAGCAGGAGAACACATGATGATTTTTAATGAATTGGCAAATCAGGTAAAAAAAATAAGGTACTCACGAACAAAAGATTTACGCCGAAACAGAACCAGAAATCTGATAATAGGGGCTGGTATCGGATCTGCAATAGGGGTTGCAGCCGGAATCCTGTTCGCCCCGAAACCAGGCAGCGAAACCCGGCAAGCCATTGCCGATCGAACCAGCAAAACCGTCAATAATCTTAAAGACAATGTGGCCGCAACCAAGGCCAGAATATTTGCCGCATCAACAGAAAAAAAATCCCGTTCTCCTAAAGCCGGGGAGAACAGCGATGGAACCGGAAAAGAAACTTTGAAAAAATAGAACACAAAAATAAGGATACTCTTATGCAAGGATCCATTACCTTGAATGAGCTGGGCATATTTATCATTTTTATTTTAATTGCAGTGGCGGGTGGATATGCCATTGTGACCCTGAGAAACATGAATGGTTTTATCAAAAAAGCCACAGATCTGATTCAAAGAAACACAGATCATTTTAACCGGATCATTCCCAATCTTTATGAAATTTCAGAGAACACCGCAAGAATCAGTGAGGAATTCAAAAACAGTATTGGAGAGGCGGGTGAAGCCATCAGAACCATTTCTCATGAAACCACTGATACGGTATTGACAATCAATGAGACTGCTGAATATCTGGCAAACTATGCTCTGATGATCGGCGAAATTGTCAAGACCATTGTCAATATGTTTTCATCGAATAAGGAAGATATGAAATAATCCTATTTACTTTTTGTACAAAAAATTCGCATCAATCATATCGGTACGTGAACCGCACCATCAAGAATGAAAGAGAGAAAACACCATGAAAAAGATACTGCAACGTTTCTTACAGATATGCCTTGTTGCCTTTTTGTGTGTACCCGGCAACGTTCTGTACGCATCTGATTTTGATGACCGTATCGAATCATCCGCAAAAGAGTCGTACGTGTTCAAGCACTACCTCAAGGATGAAAACATCCACATCCAGTCAAAAGACGGCGCTGTCATATTGACCGGGACGGTTTCCGAAGAATTCCAGAAATCACTGGCCAATGATATGGCAGCAAATCTACCGGGTGTGAAAAGTGTAAATAACAAGCTTGGATTAACAAGCGAAACACCTGCTGTTTATTCGGATGCATGGATCTTGACCAAAGTAAAAGCCACCCTTTCGTTTCATCGAAACATGGATGGTATGGGCATTGAGGTTTGGGTAGGAGACGGTACCGTCACCTTGCGCGGTAAAGCATCCAGCACAGCCCAGAAGGACCTGGCTAAAGAATACGCCATGGATGTGGAAGGGGTCAAAAATGTTATTAATGAGATAACCCTCGCACCTGCTGCAATGAAACCTGCTGAAATGAAGCCGGATCAGTCAAAAGTGGCCAAAAAAATCGATAGTGTTATGGAATTCTTGGATGATGCATCCATAACGGCTCTGGCCAAGACAACCTTGATGTATCATCGCTCAACCAGCGCTCTGAATACAATAGTTACGACAAATGACGGTGTGGTCAAGCTGCAAGGCAATGTGAAAAATGCAGCAGAAAAGGAATTGGCCACCAAGCTTGTGGGTGACGTCCGCGGTGTTAAGGGTGTTGTGAATACCATGACCCTTAATTAGTGGAAAACCACATCAATGAAACAAAAAAAAGGGTGTCACTTCACATTCGGCCACTGAAGACCCGATTAAATTAATTCATGAACTCCGGACATTCCAGATTAAGCTGGAACTTCAGAAGGATGAACTGCATCGCTCCCAGCAGGAACTGAGGGGAGCGAAAGATGGAAAGCACCTTCATTCAATATCAGACCACAAAATCAGCGCAATACCGCACCGTGATCAGTGACATCCGTGCGTGTAAACAGCTGGAGTTAAAATTATGGCGAAGTTGGGTTATCGGGTTGAAGCCATGTCGAGCCCGGAAGATGCCCTGGCCATACGAAAGATTATAGATCACCCCTCATAAGGTCATATTCGACCTAAGCTTGGATATGACCTTTCTTATCTGAAGAACGGAGTGGGTCTGAAACTGTTTTAAAATGAATTCTTCTAATAAAATCAATATAATAGAAACATAATGAAGACAGATAGGACTCCGGCACAAATATTGAAATAGTTTGAAATAGAGAGTGAATGGCGAGGAAAGCAGTTTTCCGTTTCCCGTGATATTTAAAAACAACCTAAGACAGGAAAAAAGTAAAATGAAAAAACCATTGTATTGTTTAGCAGTTGTGGCCGCTATGGCCTCCATGTTGTTCATCACCGTCCCGCTGTTTGCCTCTGATACAGATGACCGTATCGAAGCATCAGCCCAAAAGACCTATGTATTCAAGACCTACCTCAAGAACGATGATATTAAAATAAAGTCAGAAGACGGCCTTGTCACTTTGACCGGTACGGTTCGGGAGGCATCCCATAAATCATTGGCCGGGGAAACCGTTGCAGGCCTTCCCGGAGTTAAAGGCGTGGACAACAAGCTGGAAGAAAAAAGTGACCGGCCTGATGAAAAATCAGACGCATGGCTCATTGCCAAAGTAAAAACCACACTTTTATTTCACAGGCACGTCAGCACGACCGGAACTGAAGTTCTCGCCGACAAGGGTACCATCACGTTACGCGGTAAAGCCCCCAGTCTTGCTCAAAAAGACCTTACGACCGAATACGCCAAGGATGTAGAAGGCGTTAAAAATGTAAATAATGAAATGACCGTGTCCGAGGCTGGTGCGGCAACATCAGGTGTCCAAAAGGTGGCTGCCAAGACGAATACCGTGGTTGAAGCGATTGACGATGTGTCTATTACCGCCCTGGTAAAAACCTCATTGCTCTATCATCGCTCGACCAGTGCCATCAACACCAAAGTTGAGACAAACAATGGTGTGGTCACACTGGGAGGTATCGCCAAGACGTCCGCTGAAAAGGATCTGGCCGGCAAATATACGAGTGATGTTGACGGCGTAACTAAGGTTAACAACAACATAGTCGTCGAGTAGATCGAATTCAGAACTTCGTCAGGCTGTAGATCCGGTGTCGGGTGTTTTGTACGGCAACGGATCTATAGCCGGCATATATTTAAAAAAAGGAGGAATCATCATGGGAATAGGCACAATTTTACTCATTATACTGGTACTGGCGTTGTTGGGTGTAATCCCTGCCTGGCCGCATAGCCGATCCTGGGGGTATGGACCCAGCGGAGGAGTCGGACTGATCGTATTGATTCTTGTGATCCTGGTCCTGCTGGGCAGAATATAGACACGGGAACCACCCAAAAGGAAAATATCATGCCGAACAATCCCAAGGCAGAACCAGCGCAACACTCAATTTCATTCTATGTGATAATGGGAGTGGCGCTATTTGCCTTTATTAAAACATTCACGCTGCTTTCTCCCATTCTGTTATCTTTTCTGCTGGTGCTGCTGATTTCTCTTGCAATTAATCCGGTTATTTCCAGGATGCGGGCGATGACAGGCGGGAGAAAAATACCCACAGGGTTTGTAGCGGCCGGATTGATAGCGGCTATTGCTTTGGTGGGCTGGTCTTCCTTCGGTCCCATGAAGGCCTCGATCATAAAAATCTCGGCGGCGGTACCGGGTTACTGGGAAAATCTGCAAAAGCCCCTGATCAAAATGGAGCAACAGGCCGTCATATTCGAGAAAAAACTTCAGGCTGAGGTTAGTACGGAAATCGCCCGGGAGGATGGGAGTGAGAGAACGCCCGAAACCAGCCCTCGAATCGCTACGTCACCACCGCCCCACCCTTCTGAAGACGCAAATTCTCTTCGGTCCCGTCTGAACGAGATGGTTCAGGATCTGCTCGGCAGTTTCACAGCCGTGGCGTTTAACGGCGCTCAAATACTGGTCGTTCTGATAACGGTCTTTTTCGGGGTGGTTTTTATGCTCATGAATCCCCGCCCTGTATTTGGGGCAATGCTTTCCTTATTGCCGGAAGAACATCACAATAAGGCTGTGATCATCCTGCAGCGCATTGGAAAATTCGTTCCTGCCTGGGCCGGGGCAACACTATTGGGAATGATCATCATCGGCTTACTGGTTTTCCTGCTCATGTGGCCGATCTTTGGTTTCATGGACGCATTGGTCCTGGGGCTGATAGCAGGATTTTTTGAAGCGATTCCCTTTCTGGGTCCGATCTTCAGCGCCTTGCCCGCACTCCTGCTCGCTTTGGGGAATGGGGGGATGGCCCCGCTGTGGGTCGTATTTGCCTATGCTGCTGTTAATGCAGTGGAAAATAATGTGCTCCTGCCATTTATCATGGCACGCACAATGAAACTCCATCCGCTGGCGGTGATCTTTTCCATGCTCTTGTGTGTGGCAGCCTTTGGCGTGCTGGGGGTTCTGGTGGCGGCTCCTCTGGTTGCAATTGTGAGTATTGTGCATGATGAACTCTATCGAAAGCGTTTTTTACCCTCGGTAACGGACGCAGACCTCGACCGCCTGGCAGGAATTGCGTTGGATGAAAATCCTTCTGCCGGCAAGGCGAGATAGGTTTTCCGTATCGCTTATTTTTGGAAAAAAGCCTGATGGAATCAGTGATGTTGTCTTTGGGTTTGATCATGATGTATTGGATAAGGATATGTACCGGGCGTGCGGGAAAACGGCGGGCAATACACACACGCCGCCATCTGGGCCGCCATGGCCTTTGCACGCCTGGGGGACAGGCAGCGGGCCTGGGAGCTTTTCACCCTGATCAATCCTGTAAATCATGCCCGGTCGGCTTCAGAGGTTGATACCTATAAAGTGGAACCCTATGTGGTGGCTGCAGATGTCTATGCAGTCGCCCCGCATATGGGCCGGGGCGGCTGGACATGGTACACCGGCTCTGCGGCCTGGATGTATCGGCTCATCATTGAATCACTTCTGGGGCTAACCCTTGAGGTGGATAAACTGAGACTGGCGCCATGTATTCCTTTGGAATGGGACGGGTTTAAACTTCACTACCGCTATCGAGAAACGGTCTATCACATATCGGTTCTGCAACAACCCGGCAACGAGGGGCCTATGACCATCCGTGTGGATGACAAGGTCCAAAAGGACAATACCATTCCTCTGTGTGATGACCATAAAGAGCACTGGGTTGATGTGAGGGTGACCACCTCTCATGGAAAAGGTAATATATGACAAAGGATAAAGAATCGCGAGTAATTCAATTTCAATCTGGCGAATGATTTGTTTTGCGTTTGAATGTGTTCTGCTGTAAAATTAATTTAAAAAACTTGTAAAAAAAACATATTCCTACCTGGAATCATAACGATTAAGGAAACAATCGTGTCAGCAAAAAAGAAAAATGGGTCACCCAATGATAAAAAAAAATTAAAACCGGGTGAACCAGAAAAACAGCTCAAAAAAAGTATCAGCTTTCCCATCGTCGGTATCGGTGCCTCAGCTGGTGGATTAGAAACCCTCAATGCTTTTTTTTCCATTATGCCGCCGGACAGCAATATTGCATTTGTGATTATCCAGCATTTAAGTCCGAGCCATAAAAGCATAATGGCATCCCTGCTGGAAAAACAGACCCGCATGGTTGTCCGGGAGATTGAGGATGGCACTAAACTTTTGGCCAATCATGTCTACCTGAATCCCCCGGGCAAGAATGTGGCCGTATTCAATCGCAGCCTTCATTTGCTGGAACCGATAAAAAGCGGCACCATTAATATGCCGGTTGATTTTTTTTTCAGATCGCTGTCAGAAGACCAGGGTGAAAAAGCCATTGGTATCATCCTGTCGGGAACAGCATCGGACGGGACCCTGGGGATTAAAGCGATTAAAGGTGAAGGCGGAATGGCAATGGTCCAGCAGCCGGATACTGCAAAATACAACGGTATGCCTAAAAGTGCTGTTGAGACCGGACTGATCGACTTTATCCTCCCGGTTGAAAAGATGCCGGAGACGCTAATCCGGTATGTGCAGCATCCATATCTTGAGTTACAGAGCCAGATCACACTCACAGACACCTCCGTTAAAAACCAGATGCAGAAAATTTTTTCTCTGATTCGCAGCTCAACCGGCCATGATTTTTCCCATTACAAGCAAACCACCATTAGGCGTCGAATTGAGCGCCGCCTGGCCGTTCACCAGATAAAAGCATTGTCTGATTATGTCCTATACCTCCAGAAAGATCCTGCCGAAATAAACCTGCTCTTTAAAGACCTGGTCATAGGGGTAACCAGTTTTTTCAGAGATCCGGAAGCCTATAAAATACTGGAGCAGGAAGTGCTGCCGAATTTATTGAAAGAAAAAGGGCTTGATACAACGATCCGCATCTGGGTGACAGCTTGCTCAACCGGTGAAGAAGCCTATTCTCTTGCCATTATCCTTTCCGAATTAAAAGACAAGGCCAAAAACTATTTCAACGTCCAGATCTTTGCCACGGATATTGATTTGGATGCCATAGCCTTTGCCCGCCAGGGAATCTATCCGGAGAATATAGGCGTTGATATCCCATCAGAACGATTGAATCATTTTTTTACAAAAAAAACCGATGGTTTCCATGTTAAAAAGCAGATCCGGGAAATGATCGTTTTTTCAAATCAAAACGTTATTAAAGATCCGCCGTTTTCCAAGCTGGACATGGTGAGTTGCCGGAACCTAATGATCTATATGGAAAATGCTCTGCAAAAAAAAATTATCCCCCTGTTTCATTATACATTAAACCAAGGCGGAATTTTGTTCCTGGGCACATCCGAGAGTATCGGGGGACACACGGATCTTTTCGAACCGCTCAATTCCAAATGGAAGATATTTCAGCGCAAAACATCGATTGTGGGCAGAGAAAAGGATTATTTTGATAAAATTTATGATGTCGCTCAGACAAATATCATCACTGCTGAAAAAGACGGCCTGCCCGTCAAGGTTGATATTCAGGCGGAGATTGAAAGAACGCTTCTTGATGCATATGCCCCTGCCGGAGTCCTGATCAATGGAAAATATGAAATTTTGCATTTTGTGGGTAAAACAGACAGATACCTGACCCCTCCCATCGGAAAACCTGAGTTTAATGTGGTCGCCATGGCCCGTGAAGATCTCAAAAACAAACTCTCGGTAACCATTCATAAATCGGTGCGGGAAAAAAAGAGCACATTCTGCTCAGGGGTGAGGGTCAGATATAATGGTGCCTTTTGTGTTATCAATATATCGGTTAGACCTTTAACAGGAAAACACCTGCCTTCGGGTTTGATGCTCGTTACATTTGAGGATATACCCAATGCAGATGTATCAGAAGAAAAAAAAGCCGGAACCGTTAAAACCAAACGACAGAATTCCGCCCTGAAAAGTCTTGAGCAGGAACTGCAATCCACCCGGGAATATCTCCAGGCAACCATTGAAGAACTGGAAACATCCAATGAGGAACTCAAGTCAACCAATGAAGAGATGCAATCGGTCAACGAAGAAATGCAGAGTACCAACGAAGAATTAGAGACCTCCAAGGAGGAGCTGCAATCCACAAATGAGGAACTTGCCACAGTGAATTCAGAGCTTCAAAACAAAGTAGATGAATACGCCAAGGCCAGTGATGATATGAACAACTTATTGGCTGCTACTAAAATCGCTACAATATTTATCGATATTGACCTGCACATAAAAAGCTATACGCCTGCTGCTGCCGGGGTCATTAAATTGATTCACACCGATATCGGCAGACCACTCAATGATCTTAAAACCTGTTTTCCGGATGTCGATCTTGTCGGGATGGCCGAGAATGTCCTCAAAGACCTTGATACTGTGGAATTGGACATTCTATCACAAGATAATATCTGGTATTCATTAAAGATTATTCCATACCGGACAACCTCAAATATAATTGATGGTGTGGTCATGACCTTTTTTGATGTGCAGAAAATCAAACAGGCAGATACATTCAAGAGGCTGGCAACGGTTCTTTCAGACTCCAATGATGCCGTTACAATTCTGGATATGGAAGGAAATATTCTGGCCTGGAACAAAGGAGCGCAGCAAATGTACGGCTGGACTGAATCCGAGGCACTAAAAATGAACTTTGAAGAATTTCTCCCGGATGATAAACAGGACGAGTTGAAATCAATTGTTGAAAAAATAAAGAAGAAAATTATAGTAATATCATTTAAAACCCAAAGAAAGACAAGTGCCGGAAAGATTTTGGATGTCTGGGTGACCATAACGGCTTTAAAGGATGAAAAAGGCCAGCCGGTTGAAATTGCATCAACGGAACGGGATCTTGCATGGTTAAGCAAAGAATAGAGGAAGAGAATGATGGAAACTAAAAAAGAGACCCTTCGAAAACCTCAACTGCTTTTTTGTATATCAATTCATTTTTCATCGTTGATCAATGTTCTTTTTGTTGATTTTAATTAAATGTTCAATCAGATTTTCTATCAGCTCTTTTGAATCGTCATCCAATTCATTGAATCGGCTTAAAAAATAATTATTTTTATCATCTGTTGATAATTGGGTGTCATGCGGATTGGCAAAATAATCCAAAGGCACACCAAATACTTTTGCAATTTTAACTACGATATCAAATGATGGATTGTTTTTATGTGCATTTTCTACTTGCCACATGTAGCTTTTGCTTGAGCCTACAGCTTTTGCTAATCGTTCTAATGTGAGCTTCTTTTTTTTTCGAGTTTCTTTGATTTTTTTTGATAAACTTTCCAAGGGGACTCTCCTTATAATGCAATTCTTAAATTTAGTAAACCATAGTAATATAAAAAATGCACTATAGCAATATCTATTCTTGACAAAAGTTTTTTATAGCGATATATACTAATACAATTAAATGAAACAGAAAGCATGGCAACTAAAAATAAAGTATTGCTTTGCTATTTTGCAAATGTAATAAATTAATTCTTTGTTACGGCTGGTAAGTGCAGTATTAAAGGAGGCAATTATGTCCACAGAAAAAAGAAAAGCAACTGATATCTCCAAGCTCAGACAAAGGGCCGAAGAGGCATTGGAAGCACCCTTTGGTGGAAACGACTCCCTTGTCGATTTTTCTCAGGAAGAGATGAAGCGCCTCATCCACGAGCTTCAGGTCCATCAAATTGAGTTAAAAATGCAGAACAATGAACTCCGCCGCATCCAAGGTGAACTTGAGGTTACGCGGGATCGTTATGTTCATTTATATAATTTTTCACCGGTCGGTTATTTGACACTGAATGAAAAGGGAATGATCATAGAGGCAAACCTTTCCTGTACCTCCATGCTGGGAATAGAAAGAAGTTCATTAATTGGAAAATTCTTTTCTCGATTTATAGCCAAAGAGGATCAGGATGATTTCTACTCTTATCGAAAAACGCTTTTTGAATCAGATGCCAAACAGGTCTGCGAATTAAGACTGGTAAGAGAAGACCTCACCCAATTCCATGCTCAACTTGACACCATTATAGTGAAAAACCATGATGGGGACAATGTGCAGATGCGAACAACAATAACCGATATAAATGAACTCAGGTTGGCAGAAGAGGCATTGCAAAAAGCGTTTGAAGGTCTTGAGCGGCAGGTTAAAGAGCGAACCGCCCAATTGGCGGACAGGAACAGGGAACTGAATCAGGAAATTAAAGAGCGAAAACAGGCTGAGGCAAAGGTCCATAAACTTGCAGAAAGATATGCAGTGGTCATCTCAGGCACAGCCGATGGCATCTGGGACTGGGATCTCCAATCAAATACCGTTTTTTACTCAGACCGTTTCAAAGAAATCCTGGGATACACTTCCAAGGAGTTTCCTGGAACGGTTGATGCTTTTCGAAGCTGTTTGCACCCAGAGGATGCTGATGATGTCTGGGCCGCTGAGCAAAGCCACCTTAAGGAACACATTCCGTATAACATCGAATACCGGCTGAAAACGAAGTCAGGTGGCTATCGATGGTTTCTGGCACGCGGCCAGGCGATCTGGGATGACAAGGGAAACGCCATACGTATGGCCGGATCGCTTCAAGACATCACCGAGCGCAAAGCGGCAGTTCAAAGCCTTCACGATGCCGTAATTGAAATAAAAAGTTTAAAAAATCTTCTTGAAACTGAAAAGGCGTATCTTCAGGAGGAAATCAAACAAGAATACAACTATGAAAATATTATCGGCAACAGTAATGAACTCAAACACACACTCTATAAGGTTGAGCAAATCTCCCCCACAGATACAGCTGTAATTATTCTTGGTGAGACCGGAACCGGTAAAGAATTAATCGCCCGGGCCATTCATGCTAGCGGATCTCGCAAAAATCGGGCTTTGGTGAAGATGAATTGTGCCACGCTGCCTTTAACTCTGGTCGAAAGTGAGTTGTTCGGCCATGAAAAAGGGGCCTTCACTGGTGCGACTGCCAGACGACTGGGTCGTTTTGAGGTGGCAGATGGAGCGACTTTGTTTTTAGATGAGATTGGAGAACTTCCCCTTGACCTTCAGGCCAAGCTTCTCAGGGTGATTCAGGATGGTGAATTTGAACGGTTGGGCAGCTCCAAAACCATTAAAGTTGACGTTCGCATTATCTCCGCCACCAACCGTAATCTTGAGGAGGAAGTCCGCAAGGGCCGTTTCCGTGAAGATCTATGGTATCGGTTAAACATTTTTCCGATTACAGTGCCTCCCCTCAGGGATCGCATAGAGGACCTGCCGCTTCTTGTGGATTTTTACGTCAAAAAGCTTTCCAGGCGGATGGGCAAGACCATTGAAATCATTTCGGATAGTGTAATGACTGATTTGCAAAATTATAACTGGCCTGGAAATATCAGGGAACTGGAAAACGTTCTGGAACGGGCCGTGATCCACTCGTCCGGCCCCAAGCTGCGCCTGGCTGATGAACTCAAGAAAACGTCAACAAAATTCAATACAAACCGGAAAACCATGGAAACGGTTGAGCGCGACCATATTGTTCAAGTGCTTGAACAGACCCGGTGGAAAGTCGACGGGAAAAACGGAGCTTCAGAAATTCTTGGGTTAAACAGGAGCACCTTACGCGCCCGCATGCGAAAACTCGGCATTCAAAAGCCGTAATCCCTCAATT
>VMSR01000305.1 GCA_013792075.1 Desulfobacula sp. | reverse complement strand
GGATTTATAAAAACAAAAAAGCCACAAAGCTTTTTTTATTCATAAAAAAAAGGCCTTCGTGGCTTAACGTATGGTAACAATTTTAGAATTACTTACTTTATCACCTTCTGGTGATTACTAATGGACCTTAATAGTGAAAACCCAGGACAGTGTCAATACTTTTTTCCGATTCAAAGGCCCTCATTATTAAAAAACGGAAGATTACTCCGGCTCTCAAAATTAATGTTGACTTTAATTTTTTTTCAACCTAAGAACATATCAGTTCAGGTGCATGAAAATGCTTAATAGGGAACACCTGTGAAAATCAGGGACGGGCCCGCCGCTGTAATTGGGGACGAACGCTTTTCTCACGCCACTGTCAATTATTAACTTGATGGGAAGGCAAAAGCTACTAGGAAGATCCAAGAGTCAGAAGACCTACCTGAAATGTTGCACACCCTTCGAGGACGAAGGGGTGTTTTTGGATCTTGGATGAAGCAAAGGGCTACTCCGGATCGATTTTTTAAAATCGATCCGGAGTTTTTTTTGTCCAAGACCCAGGCATTTCAAGCCTGATCCACGGCGGGTTGTTTTTTAATTTTGGGTTCTCCTTTTAGGAGAACCCATCAAACACCAAAGGGGAGGCTTGCAATGAAACAACATCAGCTCAAGATCTTTAAGGTATCCACCCAAACATTATTGAACAACAAAGAACCCATCTACCTGATTTGCGAAGGAAAATTTTTCAGAACTGTATTCCACCCCAGTGGTCATAGTGAAAAGCCAGACTATGACCTGGGAAATGATGGCCTGATCTATAGGACAGAGAATCATCCCCAGGGCTTTGGTCGCTTGCCGGATTATGAATTTGGACAAGATATGAAATTATATCGAACCCCCAATCACCCGGACGGAGAAAAGAAAACACCGGAATATGAGATAGCCGATTAATCACCTTAAACAAATTGGGAACTGAATGTGAAAACAAAAAAAAATAGGAACCGGATCAGTATTCTGGCCTTCTGCATGGTGCTGTTCTGGCTTTCCACCATCAATGGATTTGCCTCCTCTGGGGTAAGTGATCCCAAAAACATTGATCTGGTGCTTGAAAACCCGCCCACAAAGGTGGTTTGTCTGGTGCCGAGTGCCAGTGAAATTTTGTTTGAAATCGGGGCAGGAAACGCCATAATCGGCCTGACCTATCATGATGCCACCCTGGAAGGGGCAGCAGACAAAGCCGTTGTGGGCGGATTTTTCATACCCTCAGTGGAACGGATAAAAACGCTTCAACCGGATCTGGTTATCCTGGGATCTTTTCACCGGCAGATCATGGAGGCGCTGAAAAAAGCGGGCATTCCCTTCTTTATCTATGACACCCCCAGCATTGAACACTCCTTTGGTACTATCCTGGCCCTGGGGAAATTATTTGACCGGGAAACTCAGGCCCGGCAGGTGGTCAAAAAAAACCGCCTGGAAATAGCCCACATCGAAAAAAAACTGGCCCGGGCCGTTCCCAACAAGCGAAAACGGGTAATCCGGCTCATGGGCCGTGATAAAATCATGACCCCAGGCAACACCTCTTTTCAGAATGAACTCATTCGTTTGTCCGGTGGCATCCCGCCGGATTTCGGGAAAGAGGGCAGCGTTATCGAGGTGAGCCGGCAGGAGTGGATGGCCTTTAATCCCCAGGTGATCTACGCCTGCGGCAATGACCGGCAGGTGGCAGAGGCCTTTTTTTCACGGCCGGGCTGGAAAGAGGTGGATGCCGTAAAGAACCAAGAGATCTATTATTTCCCCTGTGAACTCACCTGCAGGGCTGCCGCCCATTCGGGCTATTTTGTCTCCTGGCTCTCCTCCATGATTTACACCGAACAATTTGCAGATCCGGCCAATGATATTCTTCCGGTAAGGATCACCCGGTCACGCCCCATCAATCTTGATCTGGATTATGTCAAATCGGCTGTGATCAACACTTGTGATATTGACGATTTTGCCAACAAGACCCTGGTGGTGGATTTCAAACATCCCCAGACCATTGTGTCCACCCTTGAAGGCCAGCGGGATAATATCTTGACCGTGGGCAACCACTATTCGCCGCCCCCCACCTGGGGTGTGGGACATAAAAGGGGGAGCGACCATCTCCGGGCCCGCATTTTAAAGGCCAATGAACGGCAGGCTCAAACCGCCTCTTTTTTGATGACCGGTGCAGACATGGACAACCTGAGCGTGATAGAAAAAGGCTTTAAAGAAATGAAGGTGACAACCCTTGTCACGGCCGGAGTCCTGTCCAATGCGGTTCGCATGTCAAAGGATGAGGGGCAGTTTTACGAGCCCGGCACCATCAATATCATTATTCTGACCAACATGAAATTGTCCAAACGGGCCATGACCCGGGCCATTATTGCGGCCACGGAAGCCAAGAGTGCAGCGCTTGCCGACATGGACATCAGAAGCACCTATACGCCCTTGGTAAATCAGGCCACAGGCACGGGAACCGACAATGTACTGGTGGTGCAGGGACAGGGGATGCCCGTTGAAAATGCGGGCGGCCATTCAAAAATGGGGGAACTTATTGGAAAGGCGGTCTATTCCGGGGTGAACGCGGCAATCCTCAAACAGAACAAAATATCTTCCAACCGTCATATTTTCCAGCGTCTCAAGGAGAGAAATATCTCTTTGTACAGCCTTGCAACGGGTGTGACCTGCGACTGCATGCACCAAAAGGGTATCACACAAAATGAGTTTGCCGGCATTGTGGAACTTCTGGTGCTTGAAAAAAAATATGCCGCGTTTTTAGAATCCGCCCTTGCCCTGAGCGATGCCCACGAACGGGGCCTGATCAGGGATGTAACTCTTTATCAGGAATGGTGCCGAACCATTGCCTCACAGATTGCCGGACAGGAGGTGGAAAAAGTTCAGGAGTTCATCTTGGATCCGCACATTCCCCCGGTTCTTAAAACAGCACTGAACGCTCTGTTTACCGGTGCCCTGGAACAGGTTGCCCATAAAAAGGAGACCCATGAATAGACGGATGCTTTTTTGGATTGTTGCGGGTTTTTTGGGGGTGGCAGCCGGGCAGGTTTCAGCAACAACGTCTTTTCTGCGGGTGATCTCCCTTTCCCCCATTATAACCGAGACCATCTATCTTGTGGGGGCCCAGGAAAAGCTGATTGCCGATACCACCTATTGCAATACCCCGAAGGCGGCACAATTCAAAGAAAAAATCGGGTCGGTCACCCAGATGAATGTTGAAAAAATTATCCGGCTCCAGCCGGATCTGGTAATTGCCAGTGCCCTGTCCCGGGAAAAACAGCTCAAAATTTTGGAAGGGCAATCCATCCCCATACTGAGGGCCCAAAATCCGAAAACCTTTGAGCAGATGTGCGAAATGACCCTCATGATCGGAAAAATTCTGGAACGGGAACAGGCTGCCCGGATCATTGTGGACAAGGCCCAAAAACAGGCCAACCAGATTCTTGAACGAACAAGAAACCTTGCCAAACCCAAGGTTTTTTTGCAGATCGGGCTCAAACCCCTCCATTCTGCCAACCGAGAGATGTTTATCAACGAATATATCCGGTATGGCGGGGGGATCAACATCGCGGAAAATGAATCTTCGGGCATTTACAGCAGGGAAAAGGTGATCCGGGAAAATCCTGACGTTATTCTCATTGTCACCATGGGAAGTTCCAAACGCGCCGGACAACTTGAACGACGAAACTGGATGGCCTTTAAGAGCATTGATGCGGTGAAAAAAAACCGGGTCCATGTGCTGGATCCTGAAATGATCTGCAGCCCCACCCCTGATACTTTTGTTGAGGGCCTGGGGGGGGTGTTGCCCCTGCTTCATCCAGAGATCCCATGGGGGATTCAATGAACCATCGGCTAAAAAGATGGGGACTGATCCTTTTGGTACTTTCAGTCCTTGTAGTGGCGGTGGGGCTTCTGGCCCTGTGCACGGGCAGTGCCGGTATTCCTGTAAACCAGATTCCCGACATCCTGCAGGGAGGAAAGAATACAGCAGGATACAGTATTCTCATGGGGATCCGGCTGCCCAGAATTTTGCTGGGAATGGGCATCGGAGGCGCCTTAAGCCTTGCCGGGACCCTTCTCCAGGGCATGTTCAGAAATCCTTTGGTGGAACCCTACACCCTGGGGATTTCCGGCGGCGCATCCCTGGGGGTCTGTGTGAATATCCTGTGTCAATTTTATGCCGTCATCGGTATTATTGCCTATCCTCTGTCCGGGTTTATCGGGGCCAGCCTGGTGATTTTCCTGGTCTACCACCTGAACCGGGACAACCGAAATGTCCGGTCCAACCGGATGCTGTTAACAGGGGTGATGATCTCCTATGTGGCCTCCTCTCTGGTCATGCTGCTCATGGCCCTGTCTAAAACCGATGACCTCCAGAGCATTGTTCTCTGGATCATGGGATCTTTGGATGAACCCGATACCACTCTGATCTGGATTTGCTGTGCAGGGTCCATTGTTGGCCTGTTTATCTCCTATTTTTTCTGCATGGATCTGAACGCCCTGGCCTTGGGGGATGAAGAGGCGGCCAATTTGGGAATCAACACCCCCCGGACCAAAAAAATCCTTTTTATCATTGCTTCCTTTTTGACGGGCCTGAGCGTGGCCGTGGCCGGTATCATCATGTTTGTGGGGCTTATTGTGCCCCATTTTGTCCGGATGATCACAGGCCCGGACCACAGGATTCTTCTTGCAGCCTCCTTTCTTTCAGGGGCCGCCTTTCTCACCCTGTGCGATGTGATTGCCCGGGTGATCATTGCACCCCTGGAGCTTCCCGTGGGGGTGATTACCGGGATCATCGGCGGGGTGATGTTTATCTGGGCCCTTTCCAGAAAGCAGGTGACCCTGTGACAACCGATTTGCAGACAAACGGATCAATGAAAAAAAAAGTGGTGGCAATTCAAAACCTGAATTTTCAATACAGACAAAAGATCATCCTCAGGGATATCTCTTTTTCCGTTTTTCCGGGTGAATTTGTCTCCATCATCGGGCCCAACGGCTGCGGGAAAACCACCCTGATCAAAACAATTTTAAGAAGCGTTGTGCCCCAGACCGGAACTATCCATATCCAGGGCCAGGAGGTTAAGACCCTTTCCAACAAAGCCCTTGCCCGTCACCTGGCCGTGGTGATGCAAACCATTGATCCGGCGGCCATGACGGTCAAAGATTATGTGCTCCTGGGCCGGCTGCCCTTTTTTGAACCATACCAGTTTTTTGAAAGTCAGAAAGATCAGGCCATCGCCCAACGCTACATGGAACTTACCGGGGTTGCACACCTTGCAGAAGCCAGAATCAATGAAATCAGCGGAGGAGAACGGCAACTGGCGGCCATTGCAAGGGCATTGACCCAGGAACCGGCCCTGCTGGTTCTGGATGAACCCACGGCCCACCTGGATATTACCCACCAGGTCCGGGTCCTCAACCTTATCAACACCCTTAAAGAACAATTGTCCCTGACCATTCTCATGGTGCTCCATGACCTGAACCTGGCAGCCGAGTATTCCGACCGCCTGGTGCTGCTGGACAAAAACAACGGCCGAATTTACAAGGCCGGCACCCCGGAAGAGGTGTTGACAAAGGCATCCATCCAGGCGGTGTATCAAACAGGGGTTGAGGTCAGACCCAACCCCATATCCAACAAGCCCTGGGTGTTTTTAATCAACCCCCATGCACAGGAAGGTAAAAGCAATGCACCATAAATTAATGGCAGATAAATTGATCATATCCATCATCAAAAATTTGGCAGGGATGATGGGCCTTTTTCTCCTTAAAAGGTATATTTCAGGCCGGCATAAAAGCTGCGCCCCGGCATGGGATACCCTTGAACCACGGCATAGGACTCGTTAAACAGGTTTGTTATTTCAGCATTTAAATTTACGCTCCCGTATTTTTCAAAGGAGAAGAATTGTTTTGAAATCATCAGGTCGGCCACGGTGTATCTGCCAAGACTTGTGGCGCCGGTGCCTTCATAATCGAAAATATCCTGTTGGCCAATATGGGAAAAATTCAAACGGGAAGAAAACCCATGGTCGGTTTGGGAAAACCGCAGACCATATGAGGCGGTCCATTCCGGGGTGTATTGAAGATCTTTCCCCGTTGATTCGTCCGTATATTCGGTTAAGGCGGTAAAAGACACATAGGGAGAAAGTTCATAGGACCAGCCGAACAGGCTTCCGATATCCCAGGCAAGGGTGGCTTCCATACCTGAAATGGTGGCACCTTCTATATTTTTATATTGGGTAATCCCGCTGGCCGTATCATAGGCATAGGAAATTTTGTCGTCAAATTTGGTATGAAAATAGGTGATGCCGCTTTTCAGGCTGCCACGATTGTAATCAATGCCGATCTCACAGGTTTTACTCTTTTCGGGATTCAGTTCAGGGTTTCCCGACCAGATACCATATCCAGAGGCGCTGTAGTCATTGTACATGAAAAGCTCGTCTGTTGTGGGCATCCGGAAGGCCTGGGCATAATTGGCCCGGACACTGAATAGTGACGTAAATTTATAGACCGCTCCCGCACTTGGAGACCAATGGGTTTTATTTTTGCTCCGGCCGTCATCACTTGTTACCTCATATTTGTCATATCGTCCTCCGGCCGACAGCACCAGTTTGTCTTCCATCAGCATGGTTTTTGCCATGAGAAATCCGGCCGGGTTTTCATAGGTGTTTTCCCCACCGGCTCTTGTATAGGTGTTGCGGATGGCATAATCGGTCCAGTCGCCACCGGCCGTTACATGGGCGAACTCCCACTTGGCCGTTACCTGGGCCTGGAGTCCCTGGTGGTCTGTATCCCTGTAGTAGGTATGTTCACTTTTTTTGGATGGATCAAAGGTCTCGTACTCATCTTTTCCTTTAAAATAGCGCAGGTTCCACAATAAAAATCCGTCCGATGTCTGGCCGTCATAAACAAGATCTGCACTTTTTAAGGCATGGTCTATGTATTGGACTTGATTATTTTTGCTCAGGTAGTCTGGTTTGCCGATTTTATCCCCTTCATACCCGGTATAGGTAAAGCCGACTCTGTTCTTCGGTGCAAAGGTCCAGCCGGCATTGAAGCTTGCCCGCTCCTTGGTATCATAGCCGGTATTATAATATCGACTGCCCTCGGCCGTGTCATAGTCATCCTGGGATGATTTGGAAAAGGTTGCGGAAAGATCAAAATTTTTGAACTGACCGGAAAATCCGGCCAAGGCCCCTTTGAAGTCCCAGCTTCCCAGGGTGGTTTCGGCAAAGACCGAAGGCTTGCCATCCCCTTGTCGGGTGATGATATTGATAACCCCACCCATGGCGGAAGCACCGTATTGAACCGACCCGGGGCCCCGGATGAGCTCAATGCGCTCAACATTGTCCATGGAAATCTTGGCCAGGTTTCCGGTGCCGGCCCGCCGCCCGTTGATCAGAATCAACACATGGCTGGAAAGGTCATTGCCATGGGTTTCTGTTCGAAGCCCGCGAATCCCCACCGAAATGGTTGAATTGGGATATTCCCGGATCATAAAGCCTTCCTTGGCCAGCAAATCGCTCAACTCCTGAACAGAGGACTGCCGGATATCTTCTTGTGTGAAAATTGTAATATTGGTGGTCAGGTTTTGTTTTTTTTCCCCAAGCCTTCCTGCGGTCACCACCATGGTCTCCATAACCTGACTTCTGGTTTCATCTGGATTCGCTTCTTTTCCCCAGGCAGGCAGGGCACACATTCCGAGGACTAATAGCACAACAATCCACCGCGCAAATAAATATTTCATCATTGCAGATCTCCATTAAAATCTGGTGATCGGCCCGGAAATACAAAAATCCCAGGACCGAAATTAATTTTCAATCCAGGGATTTCCCTTTTTATCCTCAGAATATAACAGGAAACACCTTCGTCCCCAAGGCATCATCCTTTGGCCATCGTCCAGGCAGGTCTTCTGACTTTTGGATCATTTTACCGGCTGCACCTTCCCGACCATCGGTCAGTGGCATACTGCAGCTTTCATCCCCAATTACAGCGATGGGCCCGTCCACGACTCTAACGTGGTTCCCTTTCAAGCTCTAACAACGAGCACCTGAACAGGCAATATCATTACGGGTGAGTAAAAAAAAAGTCAAGTAAAAAAACAAGCAAATCTTAGAGATTGACCAGGACTGTGAAATAGGGATATCCCCTATATGTGGTGTGAAAAAAGAAGATTTTTTACGACCAATTTACTACAGAAGTTTTTCCAGAATATATTTATCCACGAAGGATTGAAATTTATCCAGAAAGGAGTGCGCCTCTTTTTTCCCTGGCGAAAGAATCTGTTTTTGCAGACGTTCAGCCCTTAGGGCAGGATCAGGATGGCTGGACAAAAACGAATGATTTTGTCCCAGGCCAGCATAATTTTTTTCTTGATATGGGTTTTCACCACATGGCCCATTTCATGCCCCACCACAAAGAGCAGCTCCTCATCGTTCATCATGTCCATCAGTCCACTGTAAATCCGTATGGTTCCGTCGGCCATGGCAAACGCATTGATCTCAGGCGACAGATAAACCTTGAAATCAAACACATACCCGTCTGAATTGTATCGGTTCCCCACAAGCTTTTCCAACCGCATTCCGTAAGGATTCAGGATTCCTGGGATGGTGTTTTTTGAATCTGATTGTTTTGAGGCATTTGCCGCAAGAAGCTTAACATCCTCGTCACTCAAGGTTGCGGCTTTAATTGCATCTATCCCTGCTTGGGTGGCAAGCTCCAGATTGGTATTGTCACATCCCCAAAAAACAAACAAGCAACACAAGCATAGAAGTATCTGTTTGATCATTTTTTTCCTTGCAGGCGGTTAAAGTGGACCAGATCATTGATATCACCTGGAAGGGTTGCCACTTATTGTCCTTGTAAAAGAACGCATAAAATCTGACCTGGATGTCGGAGCTTCATGCCCGGTGGCCGATAAATCAGTAAAACCTATCGGTCACCAAACATGAAAACACCTTGTTTTGTCTTAATTTAAGCTTCTATTCCTTCAAGCTTCCATTCTTTGGCTCCCACCGGTGTGGTAAAGGTCCATTCTTCGTCAAATTTTACAGAATTTTCAGAATCACCTTTGACGATCTCTCCGGAGGTTTCACCCACGGTATAATCCAGAAGATTGGCGGTAAAGCGAACTGTGACAAATATTTCACTGTCCTGAACACCGGCGGCTATAAGATCGACCTTGCGAACGGCGATGTTTTCAAGGCGGTTGAAATGGCCCAGTTGTTTGAGTTCATCGAAATGCTGTTTATATTCATCCAGCAATTGATTCCCCACAAAGGGTTCCAGTACCGACGCATCCCGGCGGGTCCATCCGGCTTGAATTTTGAAAAACAAATTCTGGGCTGTTTCTTTAAATGCATCCGGGTCAAAATTGTTGTCAACGGCCCATATTTCCCTTACGCCTGTCACAAGAGGATCTTCTAAAAGAGAATCTTCTACATTGTTATCCGGGCTCTCCTGCCCAGCGCCGGCACCTGAAAACAATTGGAAGGGTGAATTTTTATCCTGTGAAGAGGACATTCCCGGATTTCCGGCCAGTGCCGTACGACGGGAGAACCGCCGGTATAAAAAATAACCGACTCCTGCCAGCAGCAGAATCTCAAATACACCAAACCCGCTGCCGCCGAGTCCGCCGCCACCAGCATTGGCCATTCCGCCAAAAAGCATACTGCCAAGGACCCCTCCCATCACACCACCTGCCAGCCCCCTTGCAAAAGACCCCCCCATGGGGCTTGAAACACCCTGGGGAGGTTTGGTTTGTGCCGCAGGTTTTGATGCAGTCGGGGCCTTTTGAAAGGAACGCCCGCCCCCTTTTACTCTGGCATCGGCTGTTTCCATAATTCCTGCTAGCATGAAAAAAATCGCTATCGTTAAAAGTGTCAGGGTCATTTTTGTTTTCGAAACTATTTGCATTTCATTTTTTCCTTTTTCTTATTATTGAGCCATCATCGGCATAAGCCCTTAAAAATATTTCATATTAGCAGTTCATGCTGAAAATAAAAAAAACCCTTACCCTCGGCATGAATGCCTAAGATAAAGGTCTTGTTTCAGTATAACTGTCCCGGTTCCGGGTCTTTCGACCGTATTGACGGAAGCCGGGTCGGCCTTTTCTCCAGCCGATAACTACTCCCCTTTATTGAGAGGGGAAAATAGCTTGTTCCATTTTGATTGTCAAGTAATAAAACTTGATAAAAGGGCGGAAACCCGCTGATAGAACATGATACCGCCGGCCTTGTTTTACAGGTCCGGGAGCAAGGCTCCCGGACCCGTAAATTGATGAAAACGGCATTCATCCTTCCCGCTATTGTTATACCGATTTACAACAGGTGATCGAATCGGAACAATACTCCGGAGAGGTTCTTGGGGACAAGAAACCCTAAGAAGTTGCGGCGTTTTCTTTTCTCAGGGTCCGGCAGGACATGTTTCCGCCTTGTCCCAGCCTGAACAGGAGAATATGGGTTTCTCCTGTTGCGACATCAAACAAGTCGTCGTATAAGGGCCAGATCCCTCCCAAAAGCTGTTGGTGGGCCAGGGAGAAATCATTTTTTTGGTCAAGCGCCCACCGGTACCGGAACAGGGTGACAGCGGTCATGGGCTGGAAGGAAAGCCCCAGGCGCGTACAGGACAGCCACAGTCTTTCAAGTGCCTGTCCGCCCGTTAAGAAATCTTTTTGTGAACTCCCGTTGATTTTGAGCAGTCCCACGGCAGATGCCTGTCTGATTCCCCTGGCGGCCACAGCGGAAACGATTTTTCCCATACCCAGTTGGTTGGCCAGATGCATCATAGGCCAGGAACGACACAGTTTCAGGAACATTTCACCACCGATGCCCGCTTCCAGATTCTTGAGGGGAAACCCTTGTTTTCTTTCCAGGGTCTGTTCATTTGTAAAGCAAATCATTTCCATCAGGTGTTCGTGCAAATCCCTGCGCTGGCACCGGATGATATCCACAGCCTGTACCAGTTTTGCCACCTGTTCCAGGGCGTTTTTTTGGGTGACCAGGACAAGGGAGACCCCGGGAAACAAGGACAGGCTTGTATGGATCTGTTCAACCTCAGTTTGTGCCAGAAAACTTTTTTTGAACCGGGTTCGGTTTGTATGGCGTTCCCAGATAAACCGTTGAAGTGCATCTTCCCCTTGGTTCGTATGGGATAAACAAATTTGGGCCACAAGGTTCGGCTGTTTTTCATCGGGCAGATACGCGATCCTGCCCGAGAGGCCATATCTGGATGCGGCCAGCAGACAGTTTTCAATGGCTGCACCGCAGGCAATATGGGAGGCAACCTGGTTCAGGTTAAAAAAGGAAGTGTCCGCCAGGGGATCAAGAAAAATTTTCAGATACGGGGCGCAATATTCAAAAGTCCAGGGCTGGCAATTGTCTCCCGACGGTGCCCGGCACCCGGCCGCAATGATATAGCCGATGATATCATTGGCAATGGTCCCATTGGATGCAATGCCATTACCCGGAACAACTTTTGGCGGCAGGACACCTGTTTGCCGGCTCTTTTTTAATCGATTTTTCACCAGTTTGTATTTGATTCTCTGAAAGGGATTGCGGTTGCCTTTGAAAAGATATCCCTGGTGAAATTTTCGGGTAAACAAATCATATTGAAAATAATACGGGGCTGGTTTTATTCCTTTTTTATTCAACAAAATTCGGATGGCTTCGACAGTGACCACCGCGCTGCAGACCTGGCAACCCGCGCCTGCGGAGGGCCCTTTTTGATTTTCCAGGCTTATGGCAGCCGGATCAATATAGGATGCCTGGGTCGCCTTGGGGGCCAGGCCGATGAAGAACCGGATCAATTTATCTTCCAGACTCAGCCGATCTGTAATATCAAAATATTGATCAAAGGTCATTCCTTCTTCGGGCATAAAAATCAGCAGGGCAGAACTGAATCCCAATGGGCCCGCCGTGATGACGGGTATTTTTTTCTCACAGGCCCGCTTAAATATCATTCGACGGATATCAAAATTAAAAAAGTCCATCCCGTCTGCCACCAGGTCCACATCGGTTAAAAACCGGTCTATGTTCTGTGGGGAAATGCCCTCGGCAAAGCAGTTGATATCCAGAAACGGATTGATATCCATGGCCTCTTTATACATGACCTCAATTTTTTTTTGTTCTAAGGAACTGGTCTTTGCGCCATACTGGCGGTTGATATTCACCGGTTCAAAACAATCAAAATCGGCAATATTGAAGCTGCCGACACCTGCCCGTGCGAGGGTTATCAAATGCTGTCCTCCGACGCCGCCCAATCCCGGGATGGCAATTCGTGACCCCATGAGCTTCTCCTGGTCCGCCAGGGAAACGATTCCGATATTCCGTGAAAAGGCCGCTTCAAGATACTGAAATTTCCCTTGGAATCCCAAAGCTTTCAGGCGATGAGCAGGATCTGTCAGTATTTTTTGCGGGGGTGTTTCGGGTGATTGTCCGGACGGTTTCTGGAAGCGTTCCGCATTCAGGTGTCCCAGAATATCATTGACGGAAACATGGATCGGGATCATGTGGACATTCAGTTTTTTATCCAAAAAAAGGGGGCCTATTTTCCTGACGCCAAAGCACTCGTGGAGCAGATCATAAATCGGTGGGTGCACCACGGCCAGAACATGCTCAAATCCTTTTTTCTGCATCTCAAAGACAGCATAACGGGCAAGGTCTTTGATCAATCCTTTTTTATGCCTATGGCGACTGGCAGAGCACAGCCAGCTGAAACATGCCCAGCCACCGGTCAGCTGGTTTTTAATTTCGGTAAAATCCCAGTGCCGGTCTGCGGGCAGTCCCATTGGGTTGTCCAGGGTTACGCGGAGGGCGGCAATGATCTGGTCGCCGTCCATGGCCCCGATATTGAGTGTCTCTTCAATGCTGTCATAGGGATCTGTAATCTGGTCGGAAGAAAATGCAAATCGGTTTTCCTCATCAACAAAAACCTGTTTGCGAAATTGATAAAGTGCGATTTTTTCCCGGGTGGTTTTCAGCAGTTTGTACTGGATATCCATTTGTGTCCTCCTTGTGGGTGTGGGTTTGAAACTGGCGTGAGTGCCGGATAATTCAAGAAAACGGAATAGAACATATGCGTTTCGCATATGGATAATTCACTATAGGGTGTGGGAGATAAAATCGGTAAGAAATCGTAAAAAAAATTTTATTTGTAAAAAACAATTGACTTGATTTGGGGGATTAAATATCATTCATTAAGTTAGTGCTATTAACTTTAACCCAATCAAAGGAAAAGGGACCATGGTACTCAATCGGATATTGGAAACACTGCAAAAAGGAGACGTCAAACAAATCGCCGACTTGATCGGACAGGCGTTTGACGCAGGCATGACACCGGAAGAGGTGCTCAACCAGGGATTGATTGCCGGTATGGATGTGGTGGGGCAGAAATTCCAGGCAGGCCAGATCTACATTCCCCACATGCTGCTGGCGGCAAGGGCCATGCATGCCGCCCTGGACATCTTAAAACCATTGCTGGCGGGAAACGGCAATGCCAGGGCCGGCCGGGTGGTGCTGGGTACCGTCCGGGGCGATCACCACGATATCGGAAAAAACCTTGTATCCACAATGCTGGAAGGCAAGGGGTTTGAGGTGATTGATGTGGGGATTGATGCGGAACCGGAAAAATTTGTGGCTGCTGTGGATGAAACCATTCAAATTGTAGCCATGAGCGCCCTTTTATCCACCACCGCACCCTTTATGGGGGAGACCATCGAGGCCCTGGAACGGGCAGGGCTGCGCAAAAACATCAAGATCATGGTGGGCGGCGGAGCGGTTACTAGGGAATTTGCCGACAGCATCGGTGCAGATGCCTATGGTGCCGATGCCGCAACGGCAGCCCTCCTGGCAATGGAGCTTGTGGCCAGCCAAAAGGAGGCAAGATGAACGGAAAACAGCGTATTCTGACAGCCCTGGCCGTAAAACAGGCAGACCGGGTGCCCCTGTATATCCATGGGATCAATGAAGCCCCCATCATCGGGATCGGCCGCCATATCACCGATGGCCTGCCCGGGGTGAAAGATTTTCGCAAGATGACCGACAGCGAAAAATTCAAGGTGCTGGACACCCTGTTTCTCATTCATGAAACTTACGGAGTGGACGGTTTCACGGCATTTGAAATTGGCCATGAAATCAATCTGGACGATGGTCATGTCCAGGATGAGTTCGGTGTGACCTATGCCCTTTCGGACTTCGGCCTGCCCGTTGCCAAGGGCCATCCCATTAAAGAACCCCAGGATCTTACCCGTTATACGCCGCCTGTTCCGGACCGGGGGCATCTGCTGCTGCTGGACCTTGCCCGGGACCGTTTCAAGGGGGAAAAGGCACTCTTCTGGCTCATGCGGGGAACCTTTGTGCGCTGCTGGCGGCTCATGGGGATGGAGAACCTGATGCTCAAGATGTTCGATGATCCCCAATTTGTTCACCAGGTGGCCCGCATGACCCTGGATTACAATCTGGCTCAACTCGACCTTCTGGTGGAAGCCGGCCTGGACGTATTGGTGATCGAGGATGACATTGCCGATAAAAATTTTCCGTTGATTGCACCGGACCAGTTTCTGGAATTTGTCAATTTTTACAACCGGCAAATTGTTGAGGCTGCCCATAAAAAAGGACTCAAGGTGGTTCGCCACAGCGACGGCAACCTCTGGCCTCTCCTGGACATCCTCCTGGACAGCGGTTACGACGGGCTGAACCCCTTGGAGCCCCAGGCGGGAATGGACATGGCCCGGGTGAAGGCATACTGCGGTGACCGCATCTGCCTTTTGGGCAATATCGATTGTATCGATCTGTTGCCCAACGGGACTTGCGGACAGGTGGATGAGGCCGTTCGGACAGCTATCCAGGACGGCGGCAAGGGGGGTGGGCTGATCATTTGTTCTTCCAATTCCCTGCACCCCGGGGTGAACCCGGAAAATTGCATTGCCATGTTCGAGGCCACCCGTAAATATGGCCTCTACGATACCCCATAAGGGTCTTACCTTTTAATGCGAGATGCGCCATGAAAAACTTTTCAGCCGTGGAAACCATGCCAACACCGTCCTACCGGCGGTATCTGTTTGCCCTTTTGTTTCTTTTGTACCTGTTCGACTACATGGACCGGATGGTCATTGTATCCTTGTTTCCCTATCTCAAGGCAGACTGGGGGATCACCGATACCCAGTGCGGACTGCTGGTTTCCGCCGTCTCCTGGTCCATATTGGTGTTTTCTTTTCCTGTGTCCATACTGGTGGACCGCTGGAGCCGTAAAAAAAGTATCGGTTTGATGGCGGTTCTGTGGAGCCTGGCCACCCTGGCCTGTGCCTTTACCCGAAATTTCGGGCAGCTGTTCGCAGCCCGAACGGCCATCGGAATCGGAGAGGCCGGTTATGCCCCCGGGGGGACGGCCATGATATCCACTGTTTTTCCAAAAGAACAGCGGGCCAGGATTCTGGGGTTGTGGAATGCCTCCATCCCTCTGGGCAGCGCCCTGGGCATCGCCATCGGGGGCATAATCGCCGAGCACTTCGGTTGGCGCTATGCCCTGGGAATTGTGGCCCTGCCCGGCATGATAATCGCCCTTTTGTTTTTCACGGTAAAGGATTATAAAACCACTGCCCTGGTCAAAACCGTGGACCAGGGCCAGGGGAAAGTGCAGGTGAAGATGCGGTTTGCCGACATGGCCCGGCAGTTTACCCACAACCCCACCCTTCTGTTCACCAATCTCGGGTTTGCCGCCAATGTATTTGTTACCACCTCTCTTCTGACCTGGCTGCCGACCTATTTTCACCGGTTTGAGGGGCTGACCATGAGCCGTGCCGGAATCAAGGGCGGGTCTGTGATGCTTTTGGCCATTATCGGGGCGCCTTTGGGTGGTTATCTGGCAGACCTGTGGATGAAGCGACGGCCCAATGCCCGCATGGTGTTTCCGGCCGTGTCCTCGGCTATTACGGCCGTGCTTCTCTTTATTGCCTTTGCATTTTTCAGGGGCCAGATTCAATACATGATCCTGCTGACTGCCGGTGTGTTTGCCGTGGCCTTTGTGCCGGCTGCAGTTGCTGTGACCCAGGATGTCGTCCATCCCGGGCTGCGGGCCACATCCCTGAGTGTCAACGTGATCGTTCAGCACCTTCTGGGCAGTGCCCTGGGGCCTTTGTTCATCGGTGCCTTGTCCGATCGTTTTGGCCTTGAATTTGCCATGACCCAACTGCCGGTGTTTGCCCTGGTGGGCGGCCTGTTGTTTTGGGCAGGATCTAAATTTTATGTCAAGGATCTGGCTGCAGTGGAACAGGCCAGTGCGGACCTTATTGAACCGGCACCCCAAGTGTCCATTTTACCCAAAGGATAAATTTATGCCATTTACCATTATCGGAGAATTGATCAACACCACACGGAACACGGTTCGGACTGCGGTGGCCCAGAGGGACGCCAAGTCCCTTCAGAAGCTTGTGAGGCTTCAGGAGGAGAGCGGGGCCGGGTATATTGATGTCAACACCGGCACCGGGGTTCAAACCGAGCACCAGGATATGCAATGGCTGATCAAAACCGTGCAGGCCGTGGCAAGGGTTCCCTTGTGCATCGACAGCCCGGACCCCGGCGTGCTCGAATCTGCCTTGGACATCGTGGACAGGCCGCCCATGATCAACTCGATCACCCTTGAAAAAAACCGTTTTGGGCGCATGCTGGACCTGTTAAAAGGACGGGACTGCCAGGTGGTTGCCCTGTGTATGGATGATACGGGGATGCCGCAAACAGTGGATCAGATCTGTAACCGGGCCGAACAATTGGTCAACGGACTGACGGGGATCGGTGTCCGCCCGGAGGCCATATGGATAGATCCCCTGGTGGCCCCGGTAAGTGTTGACACCAGAAACGGGTCCATGGCCCTTGCGGCGGTGGCTGCCATAAAAAAGCGCCTGCCTGGTGTGAAAACCCTTTGCGGTCTGTCCAATATCTCCTTTGGTCTGCCTGCCCGGCGGATTATCAACCGCACCTTTCTGGCCCTGATGATGGCCCGGGGGCTGGATGGCGCACTTTTTGATCCCCTGGACCGGGAACTTTTGGCGGCCCTTCACACCACCCGCATGCTCATGGGCCAGGATGACTATTGCCTGGCGTTCATGGACAAGGTTACTGCCGGTAGAATTCTGGTGTAAAAATGGAAAAAATTAAAAAGAAACCGGAGAAGGACGGGCCCTGTCCGAAAGTTTCGGCGCTTTCCAGGACCCTTTGTCTGGAAAAGGGACAGATCCTTTCATCCGCATTGGCTGAAGCCGGGCATGGGGTCCGGGCAGATTGTGCAGGGACCGGCACCTGCGGCCAGTGCCGGGTTCAGGTGCCGCCGGGTGCCAGCCTGTCCCTGCCCACGGATGCCGAAAGGGTTCTTTTGACGGACCTGGAAATGAAAACAGGGGTTCGCCTGGCCTGCCAGGTGCGGTCAAGCCGGTCCCAGACCATGGCTGTCTGCCTGCCGGAGGAGGACCTAGGTCAGGCGGGATGCCGGGTCACCGTGTCCGGGGGCCGGCACCGGCGCGGCAGGGTGGGGGTGGCCATTGATCTGGGAACAACCAGCGTTGACCTTATCCTCTGCGATCTTGACGACGGCACTCCCCTGGTATCGGCCAGTGGTAAAAATGCACAGACCTGCCATGGCGATGATGTTGTCAGCCGCATTGCTGCAGCGCAAAATCCCGAAATAGGGCTTGCAAAACTCCAGGGTTTGGCCGTCCGGACGATCAACCGGCTGTTGTCCGCCTGCCTTAAGGCCGGCAAAATTAAGGCAAATGCCGTTGCCCGGGTGGCACTGGCCGGGAATACAGCCATGACCCTTATTCTTGCAGGAATAGACCCCGGTTCTTTGGGCAGATATCCCTATCAGCCGGTTATAACCGATCTGCCGGTGCATACGGCCGGGACACTGGGCCTGGACCTGGACCCGAAGGTCCCGGTGTATTTGTTCCCTGCGGTTTCCGGGTTTATCGGGGGGGATACCATAAGCGCCCTCATGGCCTGGAATTTTGACCGGGATCAAACCTGTCTGCTCGTTGATATCGGAACCAACGGAGAGCTGGTACTCTGTCACAGGAACCGGTTTTTTGCCGTAAGTTGCGCCACAGGGCCTGCCTTTGAAGGGGCCCGGATTTCCTGCGGCATGCCGGCCATGGAAGGTGCCATAGACCGGATGGACATGGATCCTGAATCTGGAAAGTTTGTCTGGCATGTGATCGGCTCCCAAGGGGGGATCAAACCAGCAGGCCTCTGCGGCTCGGGTATTGTTGATGCCGTGGCCGGGTTGCGCCGGGCAAATCTTTTGTCCCCAAGCGGTCTGCTGGACCCAGGCGCTTTTCGGGTGACCAAAACCGACAACACCCTTTGGGTTGAGCTGGTTGCCCCCATTGACACCCGGCATGGCCGGGCCCTGGTATTGTCCCAGAAAGATATCGGAGAGGTGCAGCTTGCCAAGGCGGCCCTATGTGCCGGAATTGAGCTGCTGCTTCTCCGGTCCGGCGCAGACCATATTGATCAGACCCTTCTGACAGGCGCCTTTGGTGCCGGATTTGATTATACCAAGGCCGTGGCCATGGGCATGCTGCCAAAAGTTGTTCTGACCGGCAGGGTGAGGGTCGCCCCCGGGCTGGTCGTCACCGGTGCCGTCATGGGGCTTGTGGACCCGAAAATTGCAGATCGGGCCCTGGCATTGTCCCGGACCATTGCGGTTCTGGAGCTGGGCGGAGACCCTGAATTTGAAGATCGGTTTATTGCGGCCATGGCCTTCCCTGAACAGATAGAGACATAAAAAAGGAGACATCAGATGGGGGTGAAAGAGCGCAAGAAACGGGAGAAAAAGGATCGAAAAGCCCAGATTCTGGGAGCTGCCCGGACCCTGTTGTTCAAAAAAGGGCTTGAAGGAACATCTATCAACAAGATTGCGGCCCTGGTAGAGTTGAGCGTGCCCGCCATCTACCGGTATTATGCAAACAAGGATGCCATCATTTTTGCGCTTTCCGAGGAAGGCCTTCATCTGCTGCAAGCCGATATCACCCGGGCGGCAGAGGCAGCCCGGTCACCGGGACAGAAGCTGAAAGCCATTGCCATGGCCTACCGGCAGTTTGGTGTTTCCCAGAAAGACTATTTTGCCGTGATCAATCATTTTCTGGCTTCCCCCCAGACTGTGCTGCCGGACCCCCTGAAGCAAAAAATCGACCGTTATGGTGAAGAAATTCTCATGCAGGTGGTAATGGCGGTTGAAGCCGGATGCGACAGCGGGCAATTTGTATGCAAGGATTCCCGTCGCTTCAGCCTCATGTTCTGGGGGGCCATCAACGGAATCCTCCAGCTTCAAAAAATCGAGCACACCATTTTCGCCGACAAGGACCATTTGTCCTTATACCAGCATACCGTGGAAACCCTGATCAACAGCATTCGCTTCTGCCCCAGTTAGAAGGGGATATCCCTAAACAGGTATGGTTTCCTCTTTTCCCTTTTCCATATCCAGGTGATCCTCTCCGCTTTCAGGGATGGTGCCGATATAGGTCTGGGCAATGTTGGCGGAATACAATACAATCTGCTTCATCAGATCCATGAGTTCCAGGTGGATCTCTGTGGTTTGAACCGATTCCTCATTTTTGAGAATGATCCGTTTCAAATGCCTGGCCCGGTATCTGGATTCCAGGTCCAGGTATTTTCGTTCTTCCTGCATGATTTGAAGTGCCAGCTTGGGATTCGTTTCTTTGAACGCGGCTTCCAGGAGCCGGATCTGCTTTGTGACCTTGCCATGGTAGATGAGCAGCTCCTCTTTGCCTTCAGGGGAAAAATCGTAAAGCAGTCTCTTTTTCTTTTCAATCAAAGGGACCATGTTCCTGTGGATAATATCGCCCATGCTTTCCATGTCCTTTACAATGGAGACCATGCCGAAAACCTCCTCTGCCTGGTCCTCGGTGATGGCCCCCTGGGCAATATGGGTAAGATAGGCGGTTAATTGTTTTTCTATAAAATCGATTTTTTCCTCCCGCAGATGCAGTCCTTGGAGCAGGGTGAGGTCCGGAAACACAGCATCCCTTTTGGGAATTTCCTTGAGCAGATAGGGCGCATCCTCGTCTTTTCCGGCCTCCTTGGAGATATGGGTTTCATCGGAAAGAAAAGGGACGATGATGGCGTTGAGCATTCTGCCCAACAGTTTGGCCATGCGGGATATTTCCGCCCGGGCCAGGTCAATGGCAAGGGCAGGGGTTTCCAGCACGGCATCTTCGATATACCAGGTCTTGATCTCCTGGGATTTGGATTTTACCTGTTCCGGATAGATAAAATAGATGATTTTTGAAAAGACCGGGATAAGGGGCAGGAAAAAAATGCCCAGGCTTACATTGAACAGGGTATGGGCATTGGCCAACTGGCGTGCTGTGCCCGACCCGAATTTATCGGCCAATGCACGGATGAGATCGGCAAACTGGGGAATCCAGAAAATAAACAGAAAAACCCCGGCAACTTTAAACAGGATGTGGGCAATGGCCACCCGTTTGGCCTCCCGGGAGGCGCCGATGCCGGCAAGGGCGGCTGTGACACAGGTGCCGATGTTGGCGCCGAAGATAACCGGGATGCCGGCTTCAAGGGAAATCAGTCCCTGCTGGGCCAGGACAATGAGCACCCCCGTGGTGGCGGAGCTGCTCTGGACAACGGCGGTAAAGGCCGTCCCGAATAAAATACCCATGAAGGGATTTTCCAGATCCTTCATCAGGTTGATAAAGGCGGGAAAGCTGCGCAGGGGATTCATGGCGTCGCTCATGAGTTTCATGCCGAAAAACAAAATACCGAATCCCAGGATAATATCCCCCACAGACTTTGCCCGTTCTGTTTTGCCCGCCAATTTCATGGCAAATCCAATGGCCACCATGAGCAGGGCATAATCCGTGAGTTTGAAGGCAATCATCTGGGCGGTGATGGTGGTGCCGATATCAGCCCCCAGTATCACCCCCATGGACTGTACAAGGGTTAAAAGCCCTGCCTGGACAAAGCTGACCAGCATGACGGTGGTGGCGCTGGACGACTGGATCACCATGGTGACAAATGCGCCCACAATCATGGCAATCACCCGGTTTTTGGTCAGGGTGGCAAGAAGGGTGCGCATGCGGTTGCCGGCGGTGTTTTTCATCCCTGTACTCATTTTTTCCATGCCGTAGAGGAAAAAGGCAAGGCCCCCGGCAAGGCCGATGAAAATATCGGCCCAGGAAAAATCATTTGCCCCGGTGCCTGCAATGGCGACCGGCACAAGCCAGATCAGGGATATCCAGATCATGGCGTTTATGATAAGGGTTCGGGGCACCCAGGAGTCTGGAGCCATATCATCACAGGTCATGGGTGTCTTGCTCATTTCTAAGGGCTCCTTGGGTTTAACCGGCGCTTATTTCTTTGACGTGTTTTTGATCAATTGCGTATAATAGCGTATAGCATCCAGATAGTTCTTTATCAAGACCCTTTCATTGGTTCCGTGGATGCGAAAGGTGTCTTCGGGTCCCAGTACAAAGGGGGCAAACCGGTAACAATTATCAGAGATCCGGGTGTAATGTTTGGAATCTGTGCCGGCCATCACCAGTCCCGGTGCAACCCCTGTTCCGGGAAAAATTTCCATGATGGTTCTTTGGATCTGCCTGAAATCTTCTGCCGTGGGGGATGAGACAGGAGACGGATCGATCCCTTCTTTTCCTTCTATGGAAATTTCAATGTCAGGGTCATCAATTACATTTTGCACATGGGTTATCACCTCTTTGACGGTATCGCCGGGCAGAATACGGAAATTGACCAGGGCATAGGCGCTTGCGGGGAGCACATTGGCTTTGACCCCGCCACTGATGACGGTGGGGGCTGTTGTGGTCCGTATCATGGCATTGGTGGTTTTCATCTTTTCCAGAATCTTCAGGATCAAGGGTTTGAATGCCCATTGATTGGCAAAGACAAGTTTCTGACCAAAGGGCAGATCCGGTCCGATGGCATCAAACAAATATTTTACCGGTCCTGCCAGGGAGGAGGGCATCTGATTTTTCTCAAGTGCTGCAATGGCCCGGCCAAGGCTGCCCAGGGCGGTTTTGGCGGGCGGCATGGAAGAATGCCCGCCCTGGCCCTTTGCGGTGATTCTCAGGGTCACGTAGCCTTTTTCAGCAAGGCCGATGATGGCCAGGGGTTTTTTGGACGGCGACAGCTCCTTGTCCAGGATAAACATGCCTTCGTCCAGGGTGAACGCCAGTTCAACTCCATTTTTTTTGAGAAGGGAAACGATATTCGCCGCACCCTTGAGTCCCCCGGTTTCCTCATCATGGCCAAGGGCCAGATAAAGGGTGCGTTCCGGTTGAAACCCCTGCTGTACAAGAATTTCAATGGACTCCATTATGGCAAGAAGGCTGGCTTTCATATCCAGGGTGCCCCGGCCCCAGACAAACCCGTCGGCAATTTCGCCGGAAAAAGCAGGGTGGGTCCAGCTGTTTTCTGTGCCCGGTTCTACCGGCACCACATCAAAGTGGGCCAGCAGGGCCATGGGTTTTAAAGCAGGATTGCTGCCCTCCCATTTGTACAAGAGAGAATAGTCGTGAATCATGTTTCGATCCAGTTGTTCATGAATCGCTGGAAATGCATCTTCCAGAAACCGATGAAAAGACACGAAAGCATGTGTATCCATATGGGTTTCATCTTCAAAGGAGATGGTTTTTATCCGGATGGCTGCGGCCAGCCTTTCCACGGGTGCTGTTTCATCGGCCAGAAGAAGGGTCACCTCGGAGACCGAGGGTGTTTCGGCTTTATAACGCCAGGTGTTTACCAGCAATATCGCAATCAAGATGGCAAGAATGCAAAGACCGGCAGCAATTATTTTCTTCATGAAGGCTCCATTTTTTTATTACTGAAGTTCCCGGGTTTTTCCCCACTCGTTTTTGACCAGGGTCATAAGTTTCTGGTCGCGTTCAAACTGGAGCACCATGGCCTGCCAGTCGGGTTCATCCAGAACTTTTTCCATGAGCAGGCCGTCGGTATCAAACCACCGGGGAAGAACCCCGCCGAAAAAATATCCCCTGGCCCTCAGGCAGTCCACGGCCTGCCCCACGGCCGGATTTCCAGAGGGCAGCCAGACCTGAATGACACGGATGCCGGTGTTCAGCAGACAGGATTCTTCTGCCAGCAACCGGGTGTCAAAATCATCGCCCATGTCTGGAACCGCGATTCTCGCCACTTGTGCAAAGGCAAAGGTCTGGGTGGAAATCCTTGTGGCAGTGCAGGGAGAAAGGGGCTGGTCTGACACAAGAAAACGGCGCTCATCGTCCATGGCCTCGTAAAAAATGGGAAATAAGGATTCATAGGCACTGGGCACATGCACGGTGCAGGGGCGGGATTTCAGGGTTTTAAAATTCAGGAGGCAGGACACCCGCCCTTGGGAGCTGGCTTCCTTTGTGTAGGCGGTCGCCGGCATCAGGTTCACTTCCACCGCCCGGGTGACAAAGTTCTGGGATCGGCCTAATTTTTGGGAAAAGGGGTGGTTGCAGACCGGTTCTCCATAGACCAGTTCCACCTTGAATTGTTCCCGGCCCACATCGATTCCATGGGCCACCATCCGGGAAAAGATGCCATGGCCGCCTCGATAGTCTGCATGGACTAGTCCGGCCCCGGTTTCAAATATTTTTGTGCAGGGAGCTGAGTTGAACAGGGCGTTGTGGCCGATAATATCGCCCTTGGGCGTTTTGGCAACACTGGAAATTACCCGTCCGGCCCGGTTTTCTTCGATGAGCAATTTCGGGTCCAGATAGATTTTGACAGGGTATCCGTCTCCGTAGACACCCCGGAACAGGGCTGAAACGCCCGGAGCATCTTCGGGGGTGAACAATTCAACGGTCCATTCCTGGCCCGGGGCAATGGGGGGAATCATATTCATGGCTTTTTATTGGGTATCCTTATTTTTTATTTGGGTTTCATGGCCTTTGGATGACATGCTTAGCACATAGGACGGAATTTTGTTTTTTGTCAAGGGACATAGAAAAAAAAAGACCGGGGAGATCCTTATGAAAATAGGCTTGACACATTTCCATGGACCCTATAATTTGCCAGAGGATGTGTTTCAAAACATAAGGAAATCCCATGATAAAATTGAATCAACCGGTTTTGATGGAGTTGCAGGCCGACATGGCCTGGATTCCCCTGGTCCAGGCGGTGGTGGAGCAGGGCGCTCCCGTGCTCGGGCTGGATCGCAGCAAGACCCTGCGTTTGACCATGGCGGTTGAGGAAATTGTCAGCCATCTTGCCCGGACGGCTTTGGGCACAAAAATTGGTTTCAGCCTGAAACCCTATGGTTGGCATGTGTTGGCCGAGTTTTCCTTCCGGGCTGACCCTTCCCATCTCTGGGCCATGAACCTTGCGGCCAAACCGAACCTGTCCGACCCAAACGATCTGGATCATCTGGGCCTGCTGCTGGCCTCCCGCATGGTGGACGGGTTTACCCTGCACCTGGAAGGGGAGGTGGTGCACCTGGCCCTGCGCCAGGACTGTTCCTATCCGGTGGTGACAAAGATAGCGGCCGATCCCATCCGGTCCAAAGGAAAGCTGACCATTGTCCCGGCACCAGAATCGGCTTTTATCCAGGCGGCCTGTGTCCGTGCCGTCAACTTATATCCGGCCCGCAAGAACCATACAGCATTTTCCATGCCCGGCAAGGTGGCGGACATGGTGGCCCAAAAGGATATGGACATGGCCCTGGTCCTGGACGAGACTTCCGCCCTGGCCGGCATGATCTGTTGGCAGGCCTTATCGGAAAAAGGAATAGGTTTTTTCGGGCCCTATGTTTTTTGCAGGGAAGAACAGGCTGCCGCCCTTTTAACCGAACATCTGATCCAAAGGGTTGCCCGCACAAAGGCCATGGGCCTGTTCAGTGAGCTGGCCACTCCGGAATTGACCACAAAAGAGTTTGAGTCCCTGGGCCATTTTTCATACGTTCAGTCCGACGGCCAGGCATCCCGGGAAGAGGTCTGGTATCGCCATCTGGGCGAAGACATGGGCGCCTCGGTCTGGGCCCATCCTGCCATGGTAAGCTTTCTTTCGGCTGCCTATGGCCGCCTGGTACTGATGCGGGACATACGGGAAACTTGCGGCTTTGGGGAGGCTCTGCCCAGGCGATCGGTGTTTTCAACCCAGCTGAGGCCGGAACTGGGCGAGGCGACTCTTATGCCCATGGTAACAGGAGCCGATGCCAAAGATTGCGTGGCCCGCCATGTGGATACCCTGTGCCGGGAAAATTTTTCCAATATTTTTTTCAAACTGGACCTTGCCTTTGGCTGGCAGGCAGCCCTGGGCGGAGTGCTCATGGAAAACGGATTTAAACCAAGGCTGTTGCTGCCCCATGGCGGCAGATCCGATCTGGTGGTGTTCCAGTATGAGCCTGCTTGATTTTAACCGCCTGGTTCCTGCCCATATCCAGTCCTTTGAGGTCTACGTACCCAGTAAGCCGGACACAGAATTCATGCGTCTCTATGGGGTGGACCATCTGTACCGCCTCAACAATAATGAGAATGCCCTGGGGCCGCCGCCCGAGGTGTTTGATATTCTGCAGGCCTTTCCCCCCCGCGCCGTGCCTGTCTATCCCAATGGGGATTGTTTTGACCTGCGAAATGTTTTGGCAGAGAAATTTAACAAGGACCCGGAACAATTTCTGGTGGGAAACGGCTCCTGCGAGGTCATCGCCTCCGTGATAAAGGCCTTTTGCCAGGAAGGCGACAATATTATCACGGCAGACAAAACCTTTGCCGTGTATGAATGGGTGGCTCAGTTTTCAGGGTTTGAGGCAAAACTTGTTCCCCTGAAAGACCATGCCTTTGACCTCGATGCCATGATCTTGGCCATGGACGATCGCACCAAAATTTTGTTTGTCTGCAATCCCAATAATCCCACGGGCACCTATTGGAACACCACCACCATGACTGATTTTCTGGACAGGGTGGACAACAGGGCCCTGGTGGTCATTGACGAGGCCTATTGTGAATATGTGGAAGCGCCGGATTTTCCCGACGGCCTGGCCCTCATGGAACGCTATCCCAATGTTATTGTGTTCCGCACCTTTTCCAAGATGTATGCCCTGGCCTCCCTGCGCATCGGTTACCTGTGCGGGGCTTTGGATGTGGTGAACATGGTGCGGCGCACCCATGTGGTTTATTCCGTGAACACCCTGGCCCAGCGCTCGGCTGCCGCCGCCCTTTCCAATGACGGGTCCTTTATCCGGGATACCCGTAAAATGGTGGGGGATGCAAAGGCCCTTGTCTGCCCCCTGCTGGAGGAACTGGGCCTTGACTTTCTGTGTAACCAGGGCAATTATCTCATGGTGCACCTGCCCTTTTCCGATACCCTCATGTATCGGAAGCTCATGACAAAGGGGATTATGGTCCGCACCATGACAGGATTCCGTTTCCCCAACTGGATCCGTGTCAGCCTGGTCCAGATGCCGGTGATGGAAGAATTTTGCGTGGCCTTTCAACAAATCATTCAGGAGATGAGACCCCAGCGTGGATGAGAAAAAAAGTTTGAACATGGGGGAGGGCAGCGTCTTTGTCGTGCTGTTCAGCCTGGGGGCACCGGCCATGGTGTCCATGTTTTTCCAGAATCTATACTCCCTGGTGGACACGGTTTTTGTGTCCTGGCTGGGTACCATTGAGCTGGCAGCCCTGTCCCTGTCCCTTCCTGTTTTTTATTTTGCCATGGCCATTGTAAAGGGGGTGGCTGTTGGCACGACCGCCCTTATGAGCCATGCCAGGGGCGCCAACGCCCCTGATAAAGCAAGCGCCATTGCTGCAGCCGCCATGCCCCTGGCCCTTATGTTGCTGGCCCCCTTCTGCCTGCTCATCTTCCCCGGGATCAACCATGGGTTCTTCGGGTTGTTTGGTGTTGAAAAAACCGTACTCGTGGAAGCGGACAAGTTCTTGTTCTGGCTGGTCTGGACCTTTCCGGCCATGGGATTTGCCATGATCTGCGAAGGTATTTTATTAAGCTATGGGGATGCCAAGACCCCAATGAAGGCCATGATCGCCGGCAACCTGCTGAACATGGCCCTGGATCCGATCCTGATTTTTACCTGTAAAATGGGGATTGCCGGTGCCTCCCTGGCCTCTTTTATCGGCTGGGCTCTGCCCGGTTGTATCATGTGGTATGTGCTTAAAAAACGCAAAAAGGACAGGCCGCATTTTTGGGGGGACGGTAACCACGTCCGGGCCTGGAAGAAAATTTTTGTCATGGGCGGACCCGTGGCCCTGGCCATGCTGGTAATGCCGATTTCCGCGGCCGGTTTGAACTATGTGCTGGCCCCCTTCGGTCCGGCCTATATGGGGGCCTGGACCCTGTCCGCACGCATGGAGCAGATGATCATCCTGCCGTTGATCGGATTGTCCTGTTCCCTGATTCCCTTTGCCGGGTTTAACCTGGGGGCGGGGAATGGGGTGCGCATTCGCGAGGCGGTGCGGATTTTGATCCTGGTCTGCTATGGGATACTCGTGCCAGTGAGTGTCATTCTCTGGATCTGTGCCCCCGGGGTTATCGGTCTGTTCAGACCGGACAGCCAGGTCCTTAGTCTCTCTGTCCATGCCTTCAGACTGGCCCTGCTCGGTTATTGGCTGGGACCCATGGAGTTGATTGTGACCGGCCTTGCCCAGGGGGTGAAACGGCCCAGATATACCCTGTTCATTAATGTGAGCCGGCTGCTTGTTTTGCGACTGCCCCTGGCCTTTTTGTTTGCCTCCCTGTGGGGCGGCAGGGGGGTTTATATCAGTCATACCGTTTCCCTTCTGGTCAGCGGCCTTGTCTGCCTGTTCATCCTGCGTCACCTGCTTTTGCTGGTGGACCGGGACTGCACCCGGAAAAAATAACTTTTTTTAAGGGCTCTATTTATCCGGGTTCCTTAAATTAAGATCCAGGTTTGTGATTTTTTTTGTTAGTTCGTAATCATAGTCTGGATATTCAAAGATAAGATCCCTGGGTTCGGTTTCGCTTAACGAATATCCATAGATGGATGCATATTCGGACACATCTTCGCCCATATCGTCAAGCTGTTGGAGGTAGTCATGGATGCTTTTGGATTCAATGATGGTGACTTTCCCCATTTTTTTTATAATCGGGCTATGGGCTCTTGTCGTATCGTGATCAAATTCAAGGATTCTTCTGCCGTCATTGGTAATGCCGATGGTTCTGAAGGTCAGACTCTTGCCCACCCCGGGAAGATTGAGAACATTCCTGTCCGTTGCCAGGAACGGGATGCCGGCATCTGTTCGCACCTTGGACAGTCGATGAACAATATTTTCAGCATCCCGGGGCAGTTGTCTTAAAGCCGGGAAAAATTTTTCCGGCAGGACGCCGATGATTTTTTCTTCCATACTTTCTTGAACCAGCCGCGCATTGGGTGAAAAAAGATGGTGATTTTCCATATAGCCCTTAACAGTGAAAGAATAATAGGGCAGAACACCGATGTCATTGAGTGTTTTTCGAAGTTTTGCCGTATGCCCTCTTCTTGAGGCGGCAGATGTAAACACCAGCTGGTTGGTTACAATCCATCCAGCCTTGTTCAGCTGATCTACACATAATTTTGTTTCAGGCGTTATTTCCATGGGAGATTCAAAATGTGTCTGGAACACAAATTGTTGAATGCCTATTTTTGTTGCCTTTTCTTTAAATTCAGCAAGGATGTTCACAAGGCCGGGCTGGATTCTCATGGGAAGATAAACCGGAAGCCTTGTCCCCAGCCTTACCCTTAATATTTCCGCGTATTTTTCCCCCTCTTTTCTGTTCATATTGGCCCGGCGTTTTCTTTTGGCCATTTGATACACACTTTGAAGAATTTTTCTAAGGGCTTTATTATTGCTCATCAGGGCATCACCGCCGGTGATGAGGACATCCCTCAACTGGGAATCATTTTCAAAATAGGCGGTAGAGGCTTCCAGGCGTCCATCCAGTGAGACCCTGGCCTTTAATTTTTCAAGATTAAAATTTAAATCGCCCTGTTGAAACCCATACATTCTCTGGCAGATGGAGCACAGTCCGCCACAGGCACGCCCCATGCCCTTGGGAATTAAAATGGCAACATTCGGGTATCGTCTGTGAATACAATCGTCCGGGATGATCCAGCCGGCGGCATTGGGTTTCCCGGGCTCTACAACATCTTCTTTTTCCCATGCTTTGATATTGCCGAATTCGTTGACCAGTTCCTTTGAATAGATCATATATTGGCGGATGGCAAGATCGGCCCCCAGGGAAATAATGGATGCCTGTGTGTCCAGCAGCGACAGGTAATAGGGATTTACAAATATGGGGATCCCAACCTTTTGGGCCTGTTTCAACGTGTCCATGATCTCCCGGTCAAGGGAAAAATCAAGCATTTCATTCAGATCTTCAGGGGTTCGAACTGCAAATTTAAGATGAAATTTGTAATCATTCCACCATGTTTTGGCAAGGGCCAGCTTTTTTTGCCTGGACACCCCTTTTTTAAAACAATACAGCTTGCTTTTGATTTTTCTTTCATCAATTTTTTGAATGATAATTTTCAATATCCGAAGCTTGTTTTTTTCTCTTGACCGGACAACTTCTGGATCAAGCCCTGAAGAATACCGGTCCATCCATATTGAAATGTCCAGTTTGTTCGGTTTTGGAACATCATTTCCTGAAAATTGTCTGAAAAGGTGAATCATATCATAAAAAAAGGCAGGCGTTCCCCCACCGGTTCCCTTGCGGCCACATTGCATGAGAATCGCAAAAGGATCATTTTCCACAATTTCCCCGTTGAGATTCAGATCTTCAAATTGCTGGCCTGAATGCCGGATATAATCCAAAATCCGAATGGCAGCATGGTCTTTGGATCGCAGTTTTTCCAGCTGGGTTTTTCCTATTTTTTTTTCGGTAAAATAAAAATAGGCCTCTTTGTTTTCACAAAGAACATCCAATGCCCATGTTTTTAATTTTTTTTTTGCCTGGTGAAGGGTTCTTGAACTGTGGATGATATCGTTAAGCCGTTGGTTCTCTTCAAACAATCGGAGCATTAGCCTGTAGGCTTTTATGGTGGGAAGGGTATGATTTAATTCATTTAAAAAGGGCACGGTATGGTCATCCTATTTTTTTAGTATTATTCTTGCATCCACAACATCAAGTCCCGCTTCATAAAGAAGAACCGGGTTCAGATCCATTTCTTCAATTTCCGGGTAGGATTCAATAAGCTCAGAACACATGGAAATAAGCTTTCTTAATGCGGGTTTGTCATATCCTTTCTGGCCCCGCACACCGTCTAAAAGCACCGAAGACCGTGTATCCTCCAGCATTCGCTTACAGGAAGTCGGTGAAACCGGTAAAACCCAGAAGGTTACATCTTTCATGATTTCAACCATGATGCCGCCCAGTCCGTACATGATCACCGGTCCGAATAGGTCATCTATTTTGGTACCAATGATGATTTCAAGGCCCTTTCGCGCCATTGGTGCGACAAGGACACCCCGGATGTCGGCATCTGGATTATAGACCCTGGCACTTTCAATAATCTGCTGGAAACCTGTTTTTATTTCACTTTCCGAACTCAGATTCAACTTAACACCGCCGGCATCGCTTTTGTGCAGGATATCAGGTGAAACAATCTTTAGAACAACCTTTTCTTTGGGGTCACCATTCCCGATAATTTTGTCGGCTATGGCCCAGGCATCTTCCTGATTTTTAGCCACCTGGCCTATTGATGTCGGGGCACCATGGAGCTTGATCAATTGTTTGGCTTCATGCTCCAAAAGTACATGACGGCCTTCTTTTTTTGCATTTTCAATAATCTGCTGGCCTTCTTTTTTGGCCTTGGCCCGCCAGTTAAAAACAAAATTGGTTTTCCCATGGTATGATTTTAAATAATTTCCATATTTACAAAGGGAGGCCACACATTTACACGAAATATCCAGAGAATCATGAACCGGTATATCATAATGCCGAAGTAAATCCAGAGCTCTGGAGTCATATGAACTATAAAGGGAATGTACAAAAATCGGTTTGTGTCTCTTTTTTACCATTGCCCCGAATCGATGGGCTGCAGCCTCCTCTCCTATGGAAAGGCTTTCTTCAAACCGGATACCATACCCGCCGAAAAGCCCAACCACCAGTAAACCACCGACGTTGGGGTCTTTTAGTATGATCTTTGCACAATCGGCGAACAGGCTGGGATCAGAATCCGTACCGCCGGCCACATCAACGGGATTGACAACGGATGCGGCTTCCGGAAGGAGCTGCCTCAATTTTGCCTTGGTGGTATCGGACAATTCCGGCAAATGAATGCCATAATCACTCAAAAGATCCGCAGCAATGGTGGCATGGCCCCCGCCATCGGCAAGAATGGCAATGGTATTGTTTTTTATGGGCGGTTGACTTGAAAGGGTTTCTGCCACGGGGAACAATTCATCGGAATTTTCAATCACAATGATACCGGCCCGCTCATAAGCGCGATTTGATACTTCGGCCATCCCGGCCAAAGAACCGGTATGGGACCCTGCCGATTTTTTGCCTGTAACGGATCTTCCGCTCTTTAAAAGGACTATGGGTTTTTTAATGCTTGTATTATGAGCTTCCTGCAAAAATTTTCGTCCTTCACTCATACCCTCAACATACATCAGGATGGCTTTGGTTTCCGGATCATTTCTGAAAAATTCAAGATATTCATGAAACTTGATATCCGATTCATTACCAACCCCTACATAGTAGGTAAACCCTTCGTGTTTGCGGATCGTCGCCTCTGTGATAAGTGTCAGCGCCATGTTGCCGCTTTGACACAGCAAAGCGATGTTTCCCCTGGGGGGGTTTTGAATACCCACAAGGTTCATATTGGTTTTAAGATTGATCATTCCCGAGGTATTGGGCCCGATCAATCTGACCCCTGCCTGTTTTGCAACGGCGACCGCCTCAAGTTCAAGCGCCTTTCCTTTGGCACCCAGCTCCCTGAAACCACCGGCGATGATAATGGCACCGGCAACCTGTTTTTCACCGCATTTTTTTAAAATTCCCGGGATTGTCCCGGCAGGTGTTGTGATCAAGGCAAGGTCAACGGGGGCATCAATTTGTGTAATGTCTTTATAACACTTAAGACCCAATATCTTATCTTCTTTTGGGTTTACCGGATAAATATTGCCTTCAAAACCATCTGCCAAAAGCGTTTTAATGGCCTGGTAGCCCCGCTTGGTTTTATTTTTTGATGCACCGATAATGGCCACTGATTTAGCGTTGAGGACTCTATCTAACATAAATGGTTTCCTTTGATTATTTATTCCGTTGCGCAAAGCTTTCCAAAGACTGTTCTCTTTCTTTTGTTGAAACACAGGCCAGACATCCTTCAATTTCATACTCCATCAATGCCTCAAGGCTGCACTCACCCTGGGCCATGAGAAATCCTTTTTTGATGACTTTCAGGGAAAAAGAAGAGTTGGCAACAATCTTTTGGGCCATATCAAATGCCGCGTCCATGAGTACCTCCAGAGGTACCGCTTTGTTGACAAGGCCAATACGCTCAGCTTCAATGCCGGTAATATTTTCTGCGGTGAACAATAGCTCTTTGGCCTTACCCGGACCGATCAGATCCTGGACAAGACGGAATGCGCCCCCTGTGACAGAGGAAGTTACCTTCGCCTCAGGGGACCCGATAAGGGCCTCTTCGGCTGCAATTCGGATATCACAGGCCAGCGCAAGTTCATACCCGGAACCCAGGGCATACCCGTTAATGGCTGCAATGGTTGGTTTTTCAAACCGGATGATTTTTCTGGATGCCTCCTGCAAGGACTCAAGGTATATTCTGTAGTCTTCAATGCTTCTGCCTTTTGAATCCTTAAGATCTGCCCCGGTTGAAAAAGCGCGTCCAACACCTGTGATGATCAGTGCTTTTACATCATTGTCCTGTTTTGCCCTATCGAGGACATCCTGCATCTCAATCCAGAGCTGCCGGTTCATCGCATTGAGCACTTTGGGTCTGTTCAACTGGATCAGTCCGATCCTGTCCTTTTTTTCATAAATAATACATTCATATTCCATGGGATTCACCTCTTTATGAAAGGAGTTGACCAATGGCAAATTCGAAAATTGCCCGATTGGCAGTCTGGATTCTTCATGATATTTTTGAAATTTAGAGTTTTAAAAAAAGAACCCTAGCGGTTTTTGTCAAGTTTCTTTTCCATACTTAACGTTTTTAGGAAGTGAGTGCAAGGAATGATTCTTGTTGTCCAACAAGGATCAGGGAAATGTTTTATTTTTCCTGCCATATTGGGTTCCGTTTTTCAAAAAATGCGGCAACGCCTTCCTTTGCGTCGTCCGTGGTGCAAAGCCTTGCAAATGCCTCATTCATATAATCAAATTGGGCTGTATAATTCATGTCTTCGGAGGCGTAAAACGCAGTTTTGGCAATCTGGACGGCAATGGGACTTTTTTGTGCCAGTTCTTCCGCCCAGGCAAGGGCCTGGGTGTCAAGGTCATCTTTGGGAACAATTTTATTGATCAGCCCCAGGGCCAGGGCTTCGGGGGCCTTGATCAGTCGTCCGTAAAGCAAAAGTTCCAATGCCTTTTTCCGGCCCACGCAACGGGCAACGGGAATAACAGGACCCACACAATTTAACCCCACATTGATAGCGGTAAGGCCCATGCGGGAGGTGTCCGCGGCAATGACCAGGTCGCAGGCGGCAATCAGGCCCATGCCGTTGGCAGCGGCGAAACCGTTTAGCTGTGCAATAACAGGGGTTTTCATGTTTGAAACATGCACAAGAGGCCTCTCCATTCTGCCGATCCACTCCCGGTATTCAATGGCGGTTTTCCCGGCCAGTTCTTTGACATCAATGCCGGCACAAAAGGCACGGCCGGCTCCCTTCAGGAGAATAACCCGCACCTTGGGGTCGGCATCCAGTTCCCCCAATGCCTGGTCCAGCTCGGCTGCCATTTGACTGTTAAAGGTGTTTAAACTTTCCGGACGGTTCAGGGTCAGGGTTCCCACATGGGTGTCACTTGTTTCAACGATAACGGTTTCAAATTTTGTCATGATACCTCCTTCTTATTGGGATTGATCATCATTTAATCGGTCATTCTCAAGTTGTCCTTGCCGGGAGGTTACAGGGCGGCCAGGCGCAGGACCATATTGCCCGCCACCCGGCGGCGATAGTCTGCACTTGCCCGGACATCGGTTATGGGCTCCACGGCAGCCCTTGCCAGATCGGCAACCCGGAGAAGGGCTTCCAGGCTAAGCGGGTTGCCCTCCAGGGCCTTTTCGGCTTGGGGGCTGCGCACAATGGTCGGGCCCACACTGCCCCAGGCAAACCGTGCCCTTTGGACCAGGTTGTCCTGGGTTCGGATCAGGGCTGCAAAACTGACCACGGAAATGGCCAGGGCATTTCGCTGGCCCAGTTTTTCAAAATGCTGAACCCCAAAGCCTGCTGGAAAAGGAATGATGACGCTATCCAGAATTTCCCCCTTTGCCAATGCAGTTTTTCCCGGGCCCTGGATAAAGGATTCCAATGGGAGGATACGCCGTCCCTTGGCAGAGGCAAGGGAAAGCTTGGCCCCCAGAACATACAGGGCCGGCAGGGTATCTCCGGCCGGAGAGGCGGTGCAGATATTGCCGCCCAGGGTGGCCATGTTGCGGACAAGGGGAGAGCCCAGGCTGGCCACGGATTTGTGGAGAAGGGGCAGGTGTGTGTGAACAAGGCTGTTTTCCAGAATCCGGGTCAGTGTTACCCCAGCCCCTATCCTAAGGGTCTGGTCCAAGGGTTCAATGGTCTGAAGTGGGGCAAGCCGTTCCAGGCAGATAACAGTTGGCAGGTGTTGTTTACCGGCGCGCAAACTCACCAGCAGGTCGGTTCCCCCGGCCATGATTCCGGCCTGGGGATGCTGATCCAGCAGGTCCCACAGGGCGTCAAGGGATTCGGGGAGGTGTACCTTCATGATATTTCCCTGTCCATGGCCTGTGCCGCTGCTTCAACGGCATCCACGATCTTGTGGTAGCCTGTGCACCGGCAGAGATTGCCCGAGATGGCCTCCCTGATGCGCTCCCGGCTGGGGGTTCGTTCACAGGCCAGCAATTGGGCGGCGGTCATGATCATGCCCGGGGTGCAATAGCCGCATTGCACCGCCCCGCAATTGACAAAGGCCTCCTGGACCGGATGCAGGGTGTCAGGGGAATCCGGGTTCACCCCTTCTACGGTGACAACGCTCTGGCCCTGGAGCTGGGCTGCCAGCATGAGGCAGGACAGACGGGTCACACCATTGATCCACACGGCGCAGGCCCCGCATTCTCCCGTGCTGCAGCCTTCCTTGGGCCCGGTCAGGCCGCAGTGTTCCCGGAGCAGGTCAATGGCCCGCATGGAAGGGTCTGCCTCCAGGGTAACGGGCTGGTGGTTGAGCGTAAATTTTATCTGCATGGGGGTTCCTTTTTTTTGTCTGCTTGTCCCTGCAATGCTGCCAGTATCCGTTCCGGGGTGAAGGGGGCACGATTCATGGGCAGTCCTGCATGGATCAGGGCCGAACCAATGGCCGGCAAGGGTCCGTTGAGGCCCACTTCTCCAATGCCCTTCATTCCAAAGGGGCCGGAGTGCTCTATGGTTTCCACGCAATGGCTCTGGATATCGGGCAGGTCCAGGGATGTGGGCAGGATATAGGTGGACAAATCCCGGGTGGAAATCAGTGATTGGGTGGTTTGAACCGCTTCGCACAAGGCATAACCGATTCCCTGGGCAACGGCGCCCTGGACCTGCTGCTCAAAGGTCTGGGGGTTGAGCACCCGTCCGCCGTCGGTAAAGGCCAAATAATCTTTTACACAAACCCCACCGGTGAGTTCATCCACTTCCACCCGGGCCAGATGGGCGGCAAAAGGATAGATCAAATGGGGGAAGCCCAGGGAAAATGCCTCTCCCCCCTGTGGCATTTCCGGGGTGGTGACCATGAGGTGGTCGGCCACGCAAAGCCGGTCTTCGGGGTGCATAATGGCTGCCAGGGCTGCCAGGGAGATCTCTTTGCCCGTTGCCAGATGGCGGACGGCGCCGGGCACCATGGCAAACCCCCTGGCATCATCCATGAGCAGCATGAGGGCTGCCCGGTTGCAAAGCTTGTCCCGAAGGGCGGTGCAGGCCTTTATCAGGGCGTTGCCATAGGTATAGGTGGTGCGCCCGGCGGAAGATGATCCCGACGGGTGGGTGCGGTCCGTGTCCGGCTGGACCAGTTCCATGTTCTCCCGGTCCTGGCAGAGAATTTCTACGGCCATCTGGACAAAGGTGGATGCATTGCCCTGGCCCATGTCGCTGACCCCGTTGTACACCCGGATGGTGCCCGATTGGGTAAGCCTTACCTTGGCCACAGCATAGTCGGGCAGGCCATGGCCATAGCCCATACCGTTGAAAACAGCGGATATGCCCACGCCCCTGCGCTTAAACCGGGGAGCAGCCGCGACCCATTTTCCCCTGTCGGTCCACAAATAGTGGTCCGCCAGGCGCAACAAACATTCTGCCATGCCCGTGGAATGGGTCATGGTGATGTCGGCGCAATTTTTGTCTCCCCGGATCAAGGCGTTTTTGCGCCGCAGTGCCAGGGGGTCCATGTTCAGTTTTAGTGCCAGGCGGTCCATCATGCCCTCAAAGGCAAAGCTGACCTGGGCCACGCCGAACCCCCGGAAGGCGCCGGCAATAGGGTTGTTGGTATAAATGCACCGCCCTTTTGCTTCCATGTTGGGGATGCGGTAGGGCCCTGCGGCATGTTCAAGTCCCAGGGCCATGATTTCCACACCCAGATGGGCATAGGCGCCGGTGTCGTAGTCTATTTCACATTTCAGGGCAACCAGTTCCCCGTCTTTTTTCGCCCCCAGGCAATAGTGCATGCGGGCGGCATGGCGTTTATACCCGGCCACCATGCTTTCTTCCCGGTCCCACCACATTTTCACGGGCCTGCCCTTGGCATGCAGGGCTGCCAGGGCCAGCAGGCATTGCACGGTGGCCCCATCCTTGCCGCCGAACCCGCCCCCAAGATAGGGAGCCGTGATGTGGATTTTGCCAGGATCCAGGCCCAGGGCCCGGGCAATTTCCAGGCGGTCCCGGAAGGGGGCCTGGGTGGAGACAATGAGATGAAGGATACCCTCCTTGTCCAGCCGGGCCACTCCGTTTTCCGTCTCAAGATAGGCGTGCTCCTGGACCGGGGTGGAAAAATATTCTTCAAGTAGGATATCGCAGGTTGCCAGGACAGCGGGGTCGCCCTTGGTGATGGTGGCTGCCTTGAGGAGGTTGCCGGTGGTAAGGTCGTGGACCTTGGGTGCCTGGTCTGACAGGGCGGCGTCAATGGAGTCGACAACGGGAAGCGGCGATATATCCACTTGTATGGATTCCAGGGCCTTGGCCAGGATCTCCCGGGTTTCGGCGATGACCAGGGCCACAGCATCCCCTGCATGGCGCACCTTTTTTCCGCAGAGAACCGGCATGTCCCAATAAACAAATCCCTGGCGGTTGGGGCCGGGCACATCCTTTCGGGTGAGCACGGCATGGACGCCGGCCATTGAAAGGGCCCGGTCAACTATGATGGACCGGATTTCTCCATGGGGAATCCCGGCCCTAAGCGCACCCGCCCAGAGCAGGTTTTCAGGATATAGGTCCGAGGCAAATTTCTCTTTTCCCCTTGCCTTGTCCGGGGCATCAAAACGGGGAGATCGTCGGCCGATATCCTCAATGAAAGAGAGTGTTTTCATGGATGATTTTATACTGTGGTCATTGGTTTTCTGTCAAGCAACAAAAATAGTTGACCTTGACCGTATTATGGGGTTTAGTAGGGTTCCTACGGGTGATGGGGTTTTGGCAATTCAATTGACACGGCGTTGGGGTGCGTTTCTAAGGGTGCGGTTATGGGAAACAGATATTATATCGTTTATAATCCGGTGACATACAATCTGATGGAAAGCATTGGTAACTGTAAAACCCCCCTGGATCTATTATCCGATATTACCAACAAAAACACCGCAAAATTGAACCGGGGCAATTATCTGGAGTATCTTGAGTTTGACAAGAGAAAAGAAAAGTTGGGAATGGTGGAGACCTTTGCCATCGAAAGCTACGCCATCATTTATGTGGCCAATCAGGTGGCAAAATTTGCTCCAAAGGCACGGGTGATTCTGTCCGACGGCATTCGGACCGGACTCAAGGATATTATCCTGAAAAACGGAAAACCGGCCGGTGTGTTTATTTCGTCCATGAGTTCAAATTTCCCAACGGCCGTCTGCACCAGTATCGCCTTGAATCATGGCAGAATTCCGGTGGTGCTGGGGGGCATCCATGTCTCGTCAAGCCCTCAGGATGTGGATCTGTTTATCAAACAGCAGGTACCGAATCCAAAACTTGTTTGTCATGTCCGGGGCGGGGCTGACACGGATGTGATGGGGCGGGTGATCAAAGATTTAAACAAGGGCACCCTGAAGCCTTCCTATACCGGCTATAAAATGGTCGAGGACAGGGTCTGGGGGCATGAAAACATTGAATTTATGCCGCCCATGAAGATGAATCGGTTGCGGCGCCTGCCCCTTGTCGGTAATATCCTGGCAGACAAAATCCGGGTGAACCCCACAGCCCCCTATCTGGGATGCCCCTATTCCTGCAGTTTTTGTTCCATTTCCAGCCTGCCCAGAGATCTTCGGCAGTTTACCATACGAACCCCGGAAGACATTATTAACGAGATAGACCATATCCAACGGCAGGGGATAAACCTGAAAACCCGGCCTTTTTTCTTTTTGGCAGATAATATTATTATAGGCGGTAAGCACCTGGAAGCGCTACTGGACCTGCTGCTGGCCCGGAAAACAAAAATAAACTATATGGTCCAGGTTTCCATTGAGGTGGCGGACAATGACCGGCTGTTGAAAAAAATGCGCCTTTCCGGTGCCTCCCACCTGTTTATCGGGTTCGAGTCCCTGGACCTGAGAGACCTGAAGCTGATCGGGAAAAATGTGGCCAAGGATATTGAGGCGAGCGGTAAAAGTGTGGCCGACTATTATTCCGAGCGCATCAAGAAAATTCAGCGCCATGGGATGACCATCCACGGATCATTTATCCTGGGGCTTCCCCATGACTATTTTAATTCCATCCATGACAACACTGGCCATGATTACGGGCGGTTTTGTGTGGAACACCATATCGGGGTACAGGCTACGCCCCTGTCCGATCTTCCGGGGTCCAGGGATTTTATAGCAACCCAGAAAAACAAGACCTATCTGTTCGGCAAAAACGGCACCATGGATTATCTGATTGCCCTTGTTGTCTGTGATTTGACCGAAGGCAACCGAATCCCCAATGCGTCTGTGAAAAAAAGCCCCCTTGTTCTGCTGCACATGGCATTTGAGACCATCAACCATGTCGGACAAACACGGCACACCTTTAAAAACGCATTTTACATGATGGCAAAAAGTTTTTTGTATCCAACGGCCAACGGCAGACGTTCTTTTATGACAAGATTGAACGACGCCCTGGTGGGATTTACCGTGCCCCTTCTGGTCAGTCTCTACAAAGACCATGCGGAAATGGTGCTGTCTTCCACCCCCCATGCCAGGGGTTCCTTTGAACGATTGTATGACATGGAAAAGGACCCGGCCATTAAAAAAGAGTTTAGGGCCTATGTGAAGGGCTTTTTTCACAGATAAAGGATTTAAAGGTTCTGAGAACAAAGGGATCTTTTTCCCGGGCATACAATCTTTCAAACAACCCCCTCCGGCCGTTGCAGGAAAACACGACCCCTTCAATCTGAGCCTTATAAACCCTGGCTGTCAGAAGGGGGCAGACTGCACAAAGCACGTCCAGGAGCCGTTGTTTCAGGTTTGTTCTGCCGTTGATAGTCGGGGCTTTCCATGCCATGACCCCGCTGAAGACAGCGGATGTGAGAATTTTTCTGAACCGGCCCGCCCCTTGGGTGGCAGCATAGGCCATATAGGTTGCCAAAAGGGGGCTTTTGTATAAAGCATCGGGCATGGGCCTGTTGGTCTCAATAAGGTCTGAGCTGCACAGGGAAAAAAAATAATCCATTGTCCCCTGCCTTCCATACATAAAGGTCCCCGCTGCCTGGCTGTCCGTAAAATTTTTCGACCCCGGAAGGTCATTGAGGCAGGTGGCCTGGATTCCAATCTTATTTTTGTTGCAGAACTCGGCGATTTTTGTCCCTGAATTATCCTGGAGGGAGTTAAAATAATTAAAAGGAAGTCCGAACATGAAGGCGCCATGAACAACAAATCCATAGCCTTGAAGGATTTTTATTTTTTCTGCATAAAAGGCCTCGACGGAAAGGCCGCTTTTTCTGATAAATTTGGCCGCATGTTTATCCATCAGCTCCAGGTCTCTGATATCAAGGGACTCAAATCCGACAAACAAAAAGGAGGCGCCGGACAGGCGCAGTTTTTCAAGTATCCGTGGAGTGTCCGCCACCTCGACGGAGATTTGAACCCCGTAATTGATCTTGACCTTTTTTTGGATCATATAATCCAGAAGTACTTCCAGTTTTTTTTTGCCAAAAAGCATGTTATCGGGCAGAAAAATGTAAAACCGGCTTTTGAGAACATGGCCTGTCCTTTGATGGGAAAGGATTTCCTCAACAAAATCTTCAGGGGATCTTGCGGTAAACCGTTTCTGAATTCCCGGAAGTGCTGAAATTGAGCAGAAGCTGCAGGAATAGGGACACCCCATATAGGGGGTTGTCACTTGGAGCCTTGCCTTCCTGGACAGGTAATTTCCCAAAAGGGGTAGACCTTTCAGAAACCCAAGAGGGATGTCCGGCAGGGACTCAACCCGGGGACTGCCCCAGACCCCGTTTTCCAAAGGGGTTGACCCCAGATATTCGGCCTGCAGGTGATGGTTCGTTAAATCGTCCATGATCCGGGTAATGACCTGATAGTCACCGGGTCCTCTGACCTGGGTGATCAACTCAGGATAGGGGACATTTTTCCGCATAAAGGTGTTGACATCATCCGGACTACAGGAGACATGAATGCCGCCGATGACCACCGGAATCCGGGCATGGTTCAGGGCCAGGGCAGCGGCAACCGCCGTTGGGAAGGTTGAGCTGATGGCGGTGATAAAAACAGCGGCCGGTTTCTGGCCTTTATTTTTGATGATCTCCCTTAACTTGCGCCGCCTGCCGTCTGCGATGATCACCTTTATCCGGGAATCGGCCCTGGCGATCTGGTTGGCAATATAATAGCTTGAATAATTGTCAAACCCGATGAGTTCCGGAAGTCCGATCCTTTCCTTTTCAGGATCAAAATCAAGGTATTCCAGATAGGTTTTCCGGGTGAGGCCACGGGCGTCTTTTCCGGAAAGATGGGTCAGAAGATCGGCCATAGAAAAATTTTTGCCGACAAGGTCCATGAGCTCAAATGTCAATGGCGTATACATGATGGCATAGGGAGGACTCATAGATCCGGCCTCTTTTGTATCATAAATTGTTG
>VMSR01000196.1 GCA_013792075.1 Desulfobacula sp. | reverse complement strand
TGTGCCGGCCAAGATCATTGAAACCCCGGACGTACCCTATACCCTGAACATGAAAAAAGTAGAACTGGCGGTCAAAAAAATGATTGAAGGCAAGGAGGTCAAAAACAAAGACGCCATGAAAAATCCGGAAGCCCTTGATTTTTTTGCCGACCTTGAACAACTGAAAACCTGATATGGCTGCAACTGGCCGGAACAGCCTGTCTTCTGTCTGTTCCGGCCACCAGCCATCTGATAAATCCAAAGGCGCGGCATGGAATCTTGCGTAGAAAACCATTATCATTCCCAAAATCTGTCCCTCAGAATCCAGGATGCCTTAAAAGAATCGGGGAAAAACACCCTGCCCCTTGCTGTTAAAAGCTTAAGCCCCGTTGACCAGCTCCACACAGGGGGGGCACCTGCCACCCTTGCCCTCCTCGAAAAGACGGGCCTGTCCCAAACCATATCCAGGACAAAAAACTTCCACATTCTGGATGCAGGATGCGGCATCGGCGGGTCGTCCCGACTGCTGGCCGAAACCTTTCACTGCCGGGTCACGGGCATTGATCTTGCCCGGGCCTTTATTGAGACGGCAAAGGATCTGACCCACCGGTGCAGCCTTGATATTCACTTTGAACAAGGATCTGTCCTGGCCATGCCCTTTGAGACCGATTCCTTTGATCTGATTCTCTGCCAGCATATTCTCATGAATATCCAGGACAAAAAAACAGCCATAAAAGAATTTTATCGGGTCTTAAAACCCGGTGGCCACCTCCTCCTCCATGAAATTTTCCAGGGGGAAAACAGAACAATCGCCCTGCCCGTTCCCTGGGCAGGCGACCCCTCCATATCTTTTCTTTTACCCTGGGAACACTTTATTCTTTTTCTTGCCCGCACAGGCTTTTCTTCCGACTATTTTTCCGATGAAACAAAAAGTGCATTGGCCTGGTGGAAAATGGTCCATGCCGCAGGGGAGAACAAAAAACCCCGCCCCTTGGGCCCCCACCTTGTCTTTGGACCAAATGCCGCTTTTTTTGCCGCCAACATGGAAAAAAATTTCCAGGATAATTCCCTCCAATGTATTGAAGCTGTCTTTAAAAAAAGTTAAGATAAAAAAGCACTCCACTTAATTTACCGACGCATCCTAAATACAAAGGAGTATATCCATGATATCAAAAAAATTAGAAGAAGCCATCAACCTCCAGATCAACCGCGAACTATTTTCAGAATATTACTATCTTTCCATGGCATCCTATTTCAGCGCCACGGGGTTAAGCGGATTTGAAAATTTTTTTATAGTCCAGGTGGCGGAAGAACGGTCCCATGCAATGAAAATGTACCGGTTTCTCAATGAACGGGGCGGCCGGGTTTTTCTCAAAGAAATCGAGGCACCCAAGACAGAGTTTTCCTCCCCCCTGGAGGTTTTTGAACTGGCATATGCACACGAAAAACTGGTCTCGGGCATGATCAACGGCATCATGGACCTGGCCATCCAGGAAAATGACCATGCCGCCAGAAGGCATTTTGACTGGTTTGTGGAAGAGCAGGTAGAAGAAGAAGCCACCATGGAAACCATTCTCAACAAACTCAAACTGGTAAAAGGGGAAGGCCATGGCCTGCTCATGCTGGACAATGAATTGGCCCAGCGGGTATTTACCCCCCCTGCAAAATAGAGGAAACCCCCATGGATGTTTATTATATTGACGGTGAATTTGTCGATGATGAAAAGGCTGTGGTTTCTGCAAAAGACATCACGGTATTGAGGGGGTATGGGGTGTTTGATTTTTTAATCACCTATAACAAACGCCCTTTTTTTGTTGAGGAACATGTGGCCCGGCTGGAGAACTCAGCCGGACAAATCGGCCTGGTCCTCGGGCACACCAATCAAGACATCTGCAAAATTGTGGTCCAGACCATTGGGAAGAACCCCCTTCACACGGAATCCAATATCCGGATCATTTACACGGGCGGAACCAGTCCGGATGGGGTTACCCCCCAGGGCAACGGAATTCTCATGGTCATGGTGACCCCGAAATTTCAATTGCCCCCATGGTGGTACACAGATGGTACCAAAATCATCACCGTTGATATGGAGCGGTTCATCCCGACATCCAAAACGACCAACTATTTGTCTGCCGTTTTTGCCCAGCAAAAGGCCCACAAAACAGGTGCTGTGGAAGCCATTTACAAAGACCGGAAAAACCGATTATTGGAAGGCACCACCACCAATCTTTTCTGCTTTAAAGGCGACCGGCTGATCACCCCGCCCGACAACATCCTGCCGGGAGTCACCAGACGGGTGGTTCTGGACCTGACAAAAGATAAGTATAAACTGGAATTGCGCCACGTGGATGCAGATGAATTAAACCAGATGGACGAGATTTTTATCACCGCCTCCAATAAAGAAATCGTTCCCGTCATCCAGGTGGACGACCTAAGAATAGGCACCGGAAAACCCGGAGATAAAACCGCCCATGTAATGGCATTGTTTAAAGCATATACCCAGGCCTATGGACAAGGTGACATCGCCTGATGCCCCATTCCTGTTCCATGCTCCAGCCCCAGACCCGGGTTCAGGTGGATCTTGGGGCATTGGCCCACAATACCAGAAGTTTAAAAGATCTTCTGCCCAGGGGTACCCGGCTCATGGCAGTGGTCAAGGCAAATGCCTATGGCCACGGTGCTGTCCAGGCCGCCAGAACCGTGCTTGAAAACGGAGCAAATTTTTTGGCGGTCGGGCGGATTTCCGAAGCTGTTGAATTAAAACAGGCAGGAATTGATGCCCCCATCCTTTTATTCGGGGACATTTTGCCCGGACAGATACCCTATGCTTGCGCCCATGATATCCGCATTACCCTGACCAGCCTTGAAACAGCCAAACCCCTTGCAGCAATGGCCGAAAAGCAAAAACTTGCCTTAAAAGTCCATATCAAAGTGGACACGGGAATGGGCCGGCTGGGAATTCTCCATGACCAGCTTTTAACCCCCGAAACCCTGGATGAAACCCCCTGGAATAGTATAGGGGAAATCCTGGCCATCCACAGCTTAAAAGGACTGACCATTGAAGGGATATACACCCATTTGGCCAATTCAGATGCCAAAGACAAAGCCCATGCCCAGAACCAGCTGGACCGGTTTAAGGTGCTGGTCAAACGGTTGGAGGAAAAAGGAGTGACACCAGCCATCTGCCATGCCGCCAATTCGGCGGCAACCATCGACATGCCCGCTTCTCATTTACAGATGGTCCGCACGGGCATTGCCCTTTACGGGCTCTGGCCCTCGGATGAGACAGACCATACCCGGGTTACCCTGAAACCTGCCATGTCCATCCTTTCAAAAATCATCCATTTAAAAACCGTGCCCAAAGGGTTTGCCATCAGCTATGGGTCCACTCACCTCACAAAAACGGCCACCCGGATTGCCACGATCCCCATCGGATATGCAGACGGGTACAGCCGCCAATTGTCAAACCAGGGCCAGATGCTGGTCAGGGGAATAAAGGCTTCCATTGTCGGCAGGGTCTGTATGGATTTTACCATGATCGACGTGGGCCACATCCCTGACTGCGCCCTGGGGGATGAGGTGGTGGTCATGGGTGCCCAGGGCAATGAAAAGATTTCTGCCGATGATATTGCGGCAACCCTCGGCACCATTAATTATGAAATCACGGCATCCCTGACAACACGGATGCCCATTTGTTACACTTCTTCAGGAGACCGTTAGAATGATCTCTGTCCCTTCCTTTAACTGGGAGACGGGCTGCTGGTCATCGGGGAGCCCTCCTTTGGCCACCCTCTGCATTGCAGGGGACTGGGCTCCCATCCGCCACTTTAAATCCATCATCGAAACAGATCCCGCATCCCTGTACACAGATCTTTTGCCCGTGATCCAGTCAACGGATCTGTGTGTTGTCAATCTGGAAGCCCCCTTAAGCGACCGGGGCAGCCCGGTTATCAAAAGCGGGGCCGTGTTCAAGGGCGAATCCCGGCATATCCAAGGATTGACGGCCCTTCCCGTTGATGCCGTCACCCTGGCCAATAACCATGTGTTTGACTTCGGTCCGGCCGCCTTCCAGGACACCCTTGGTCTCCTGGAAAAAAACAACATCAAATGGACAGGTGCGGGCATGACCATTGAAGAGGCTGCAAAACCCATGATCCTGACGGCCAAGGGCATCAGGATTGCCATTGTCAATTTTTCCGAAGGCGAAGACCTGACCGCCGCAGGCAAAGGCCCCGGGGTCATGGGCTGGGAAATTCCCCGTATCCAGGCCCAGATTCAGACCTTAAAAAAAGAGGTGGACCAGGTTGTTGTCATTGCCCATTGCGGCCTTGAATATATTCCCTTTGCCCCGCCCTATGTAATGGATGCCTTTATAAAAATGGCTGAGGCCGGTGCAGACGCAGTGATAGGACACCATCCCCATGTTCCCCAGGGCATTAAATTTCACAAGGGGGTGCCCATCTGCTGCAGTCTGGGCAATTTTGTCTTTTACCAGGACACGGACCTGTATTTCCGCAAACTTGGCTATCTTGTAAAACTGGGCCTGACCCGGGACGCGCTGGTCTCCCTTGATCTTGTTCCCTACCAGATCCGGGATCAGGGGCTTTCTGCCTTAAAAGGAGAGGATCAAGACACTTTTTTCACCCGGTTCAAAGAGATCTCCCTTCCCCTGGATACCCGTCAGGGGATTGACGATGCCTGGAACGGATTCCTCCATTATTATGGCCGGAAGGGATTTAAGAATGAACTGGCCAGCATCATGGAAACCATGGAGTCCCATCCCCAAAAGGGGGCGGCCATGTTCCGGAACCGGCTCACCTGCCCCCAGCATTTTTACCATTGGCGAGACATGATGACCCGCATGGTGACAGGGGAAATTGAGACATCTTTGACCTGGGCCAGGAACCTTGCCGAAGAGTGGCTGACCCGGAAAAAACTGGATTGAAACCCATGGGACTTCATGGATGAATAAAACCAAAACAACCCTCCTGGTAACCGACTCGGGCCTTGGGGGCCTGTCTGTTTTTGCCGATATCGCCGGACGAATGGAAAAAAATGCGCCCTTTGAACAGATCTCCCTGGTTTATTTTAATGCATGGCCATTTGAGGACAAAGGGTACAATCATTTGCCGGACATGGCTGCCAAGGCAATGGTGTTCAATAATGCCATGGAAGCCATGGCAAAATTTTCCCCCGATGCCATCCTCATTGCCTGCAACACCCTGTCGGTGATCTATCCGTTCACCCCATTTTCCCGCACCGGACAAATCCAGGTAACCGGCATTGTGGATCACGGGGTTGACCTTATTTATGACCATCTGGTGCAAACCCCTGACAGCCGGGTGGTCATCTTCGGGACCCCCACCACCATTGGGGAAAAAACCCATGAAAGGGCCCTGGTGAACTTGGGGATAGCCCCTGGAAGAATTATCACCCAGGGCTGTATAGATCTGGCAGGAAAAATTGAAAGAGACCCCTTCAACCCGGATGTCTTTCGGATGATTGACGCCAATGCAAAGCAAGCCGCCTTAAAATTGGGACCCTCGGGAGGAAAAATTTTTGCCGCCCTTTGCTGCACCCATTTCGGATATTGCAGCACCGGGTTTGCCGCAGCCCTGGAAAATCATACCCGAAACAAAATTTTTATCTTAAATCCCAATATTCGGATGGCCCAGGCGGTTTTTGACAAAAATCCAGGGTCCAGATTTGCCTGCCCTGAAATTACCATGAAGATTGTGTCGCGGGTATGCTGGGAGGATGCACGCATCACTTCCTATGAAAAACTGCTCAAAACCCTTTCCCCCCGGACCGTAGATGCACTGAAACACTATACCTGGGACAAAAACTTGTTCCAGGTTACCTGAACATTATTTCAAAGGAAAACCCATCAGGAGAAACATGAAAAAAATATTATTGATCACAGGACCGGCCGGAGATGCCCAGGGATGGGGCGATATCAGCGTGACACAAGAGATGGCCCGGGCCATCGAAGCCTCGGGCAAAGCCGCAGAAATTGCCTTTGTTTCCACCATGGAGCAGTTTTATACTGCCATTGAAACAAAGCGCTTTGATATTGCCTGGAGTGCCCTCTACCATATCTCCGGCAAGTCGGAAACCATCGGCATGGGCGAAGGCGATGAAAAATGGCTGGCCGATATATTGGATACCCTCGGCATCCCCTATATCGGCCCCAATGCCGCCACCATGAAGGCCTTGATTCACAAGACCACCACCCATAAAATCATGCATGCCCATGGGGTGCCCGTTCCCTATCACCACCAGATCGAGGCGGGCTCCACCCTGCCCGACATCCCTTTTCCGGCCTTTGTAAAACCCAGCTATGAATCCAGATCCGTGGGCATCAGCGACAACAGCGTGGTTGAAAACCGATCTGACCTGGAAAAACAGGTGGCCTTTATCCACAAGGAATTTGACCAGCCGGCACTGGTGGAAGAATACCTGCCGGGCAAAGAATATACCGTCCTCATGCTTGGCAATGGAGAACTTCAGGAATTTCTTCCCGGAAAGGTTGAGGTGGATGAATCCTTATTTGGAAAATACCCCATTTTAAGGGCAGACCTGCGGGGAGTGGGAGCCACCAAAATCAAGCCCGCAAGCCGTTATGCAGAAGAGGCCATTGCGGTGACCCGCAAGGCCATGGAAGCGCTCAAATGCCTGGACCATGTCAGGACAGACCTGCGCCTGGATGGAAAGGGAAACCTGAAAATCATAGAGGTCAATGGTATTCCGGGATTAAAACCTGTAAAAAGCTGGAGTCCACAGATGTTTACCCTGCACCACCCTTCGGCCCAAGGCCCCATGGAAGACTATAGACAGCTCATTGACCTTATTGTCACCTCGGCACTGACCCGGTACAATCTGATCTGAGAAAAACGGGACGCAGATTTTCTTCCGCGTCCCTACACAAAATCGTTTAACCTTGTTTCAAAGGCCGTTTTAAGCATATCGTTGATGATCTGGTCAAGCTGTTCTCCCGCAGTCTTCAGGGCTTCATAGGCCGGGGTCTTGGTTTCATCGGCATCTGCCTGGTTTTTCAGGAGCTGGTCAAACAATGCCGCCAGCGGGTGCTGGGCTTTTGCCAGCAGTTTTTCGTCCTGTTTTTCCAAAAATCGGGCCATCTGGTCCACCAGAGAAGCCACCTGCTTGGCGCCATCAAGAATACCTGGATCCGGCGCTGAACTCGGCAATCTCCCATAGGAGGACGAACTTGTTTCCTGGCTGACCGCATAGGACCGCTGATAGGAGATATCGGCTGAATACATGGAGACAGAATCATAGCTGCCCATGGACATGGCCTTTTCAATGGCCTTCCCCATATCCCCCCGGACCATTTCACCGGCGATTGTGTCCACACCTTTTACAATGGCCTCGATGTCTGCAAGCTCCTGCTCATTTAAATCCCCTTGAACGGAAAAAGAAAACTGCTCTCCAGTGGTCAGGGTGATCTCCCGGATGTGCCGGTTCATCTGGGCGTTTCCGGAATCACTCCGGATCTGTCCCTTGCTCGTGTATTCAAAGGCATTGAGTCCTGAAAAACTTTTGGATGACAGGGTGACAACGTCTCCCTCCCGGGTCTTTATGGTCAGGCCGGTATCAAGGCTTTCATAGGCATTGGCGGATATCTTTCTGGAATTTCCTGAAAACTGGGCATTCTGAAGATTGCCCCGACCGCCTGACAGCCCTGTGGATGAAGTGTCTGATATGGTGCTCATTGGATGTCTCCTTCAATGAAAAAAATAGAAACGCAAGGTTCCATATAAAAACCCCATCGGCACATCTGTAAAAAACATTAATTTGCAGCACCCGCTGCCCGGTCCAAAGAGAGGTTTATTCTGATCAATTGATACGCTTTTCACCTTCAGGGCTGAACAGCAATGCCATGGACCGGATAGGCGAGGGCGGCGTTTCAAACTAGAGTGAAACGCCGCCCTCTATATGTTTTATGTTACGATCAAGCCAGGTCGAAGCGGTCAAGGTTCATTACCTTGTTCCACACCGCTGCAAAATCTTGCAAAAACTTCTCCCGGGAGTCCTCACATCCGTATACTTCGGCCAGAGCCCGCAGTTGGGAATTGGAACCGAAGATAAGGTCGACACGGGTGCCCGTCCACTTGAGTTCTCCCGTTGCGCGATCACGGCCCTCGAACACATCTTTGTCTTCCGAGGTTGCCGTCCACACTGTGCCCATGTCGAGCAGATTCACGAAGAAGTCGTTGGTGAGCGCCTCCGGCCGCTGGGTGAAGACGCCGTGCCGGGACTGTCCGAAGTTGGTATTCAAGACGCGCATGCCGCCAAGAAGTACCGTCATCTCTGGCGCTGTCAGGGTCAGCAGCTGGGCACGATCAATGAGCAGCTCCTCTGCCGATACCGTGTATTTGGTTTTCATATAGTTCCGGAACCCGTCTGCAGCCGGTTCAAGTACGGCCAATGATGCTGTGTCGGTTTGCTTTTGGGACGCATCCGTGCGTCCCGGCGTGAAGGGAACCATGACATTGGAACCTGCATTCTTTGCCGCTTGCTCGACGCCGGCGCACCCGCCCAGAACAATCAGGTCGGCAAAAGACACCTTTTTCTTGCCGGACTGGGCGCTGTTGAACGCCGCCTGTATCCCTTCAAGGGTCTTGAGCACCTTCCCGAGCTGACCCGGCTGATTGACTTCCCACTCTTTCTGGGGTGCAAGACGAAGGCGCGCTCCGTTGGCACCGCCGCGCTTGTCAGAGCCCCGGAAGGTAGACGCAGACGCCCAGGCCGTCGAGACCAGCTGGGAGACAGACAGCCCGGAAGCCAGGAGTTTGCCCTTGAGGGCGGCGATGTCCTTGGCATCGATCAACGCATGATCGACTGCAGGCACCGGGTCCTGCCAGATCAGTTCCTCGGCCGGGGCCTCGGGCCCAAGATAGCGTGAGCGGGGGCCCATGTCACGGTGTGTCAGCTTAAACCATGCCCGGGCAAAAGCGTCTGCAAATTCTTCCGGGTTCTGCTGAAAGCGCCGGGCGATGGGCTCGTAGATCGGGTCAAAGCGAAGGGAAAGATCGGCCGTGGTCATCATGGGCCGGTGTTTCTTTGACGGGTCGTGGGCATCAACCACCATGTCCTCTTGGGCCACATCCTTTGCCAGCCACTGCTTTGCACCGGCCGGGCTTTTGACCAGCTCCCACTCGTATTTGAACAGCACCTTCAGATACCCCATGTCCCATTGGGTCGGGTTGGGCTTCCAGGCGCCTTCGATGCCACTGCTGATGGTATCGCCGCCTTTGCCGCTGCCAAAGCTGCTCTTCCAGCCGAGACCCATCTGTTCTAAGGGGGCGGCTTCGGGTTCAGGACCCACATGGGTTGGACTGGCGGCGCCGTGGCATTTGCCGAAGGTGTGGCCGCCGGCCACCAGGGCCACGGTCTCTTCATCGTTCATGGCCATGCGGGCGAAGGTCTCCCGGACATCACGGCCCGAGGCCACCGGATCCGGGTTGCCGTCCGGCCCTTCCGGATTTACGTAGATCAGTCCCATCTGCACGGCAGCCAGGGGCTTTTCAAGATCGCGGTCCCCGGTGTAACGGCTCTTGGGCTTGTCGCTTGTTGCCAGCCATTCACCTTCGGAACCCCAGTAAATGTCTTCTTCCGGCTCCCAGATGTCCTCGCGCCCCCCGGCAAAGCCAAAGGTCTTGAATCCCATGGACTCAAGGGCGCAGTTGCCGGCAAGGATCATGAGGTCGGCCCAGGAAATCTTTTTGCCGTACTTCTGCTTGATCGGCCAGAGCAGACGGCGGGCCTTGTCAAGATTCACGTTATCCGGCCAGCTGTTGAGGGGTGCAAAGCGCTGGTTGCCGGCGCCTGCCCCGCCGCGGCCGTCGCCCATGCGGTATGTGCCTGCACTGTGCCAGGCCATCCGGATGAACAATCCCCCGTAATGACCATAGTCCGCCGGCCACCATTCCTGTGAGTCGGTCATCAGGGCATAGAGATCTTTTTTCAAGGCCGCAAGGTCCAGTTTCTTGAATTCCTCAGCATAGTTAAACGCCTCGCCCAAGGGATTGCCCATGGGCGGATTCTGATGGAGCATCTTGAGGCTCAACTGGTTCGGCCACCAATCACGGTTCGATGTGCCTCTGTTGGCAGTGGGTTTGTCAGTTCGGCCCGTTACCGGGCACTTGCTGTTTTCATTTGACATGTCGACCTCCTCCTTTTTTAATCATAGAGATAGAATACTATATGATAATCGTTATCACGTAACCGGCAAAAAAATATGTTAAACTTCTTCTGCCATGCAATTGCTGCAAATACCAAAAAAGTCCAATCGGTGATTTAGAATTTTAAAATTGGTCTCAACAGCGAGCTCATTTTTCAAATCTTCCAGACTATCCAGATCCGGATCTACAATTTTTTTACACTTGACACAAATGATGTGCGGATGGGAGTAGGGCTTATTTCCATCATACCGATTGCTCCCATCCGGGAACCCCAACTCAAGAATTTCACCCAGAGACTTAATCAATACAATATTTCTGTATACCGTGGCAAGGCTCATTGTTGAAAAATTATTTTTGATCTGGTCATGGATATCTTCAACACTGGGATGGCATTTACTTTCGGCAAGAATTTTAATGATAGCCATCCGCTGGGGCGTTATCTTATGTCCATTATCCCTTAATTTTTGAATGATGGTTTCAAATCTTTTTTCAGGGTCTGCCAATTGGAGCCTCTTCTTCTTAAATAATAATTATTCTCATTTAACATTTATTATCTTCTTAGTCAACCTTAATTTACCATGTGCCGAATTGATCAAAACCCCTAAGGATTCCTAATCTCGAAGATAACGACCAACCAGCCGATTCATTCCAATGAGCCGGGGTTCAATTTTTTTCAGAAGCTGCCACATTGTCAGCCCGGCTTCAAGGGCAACCGGCTCATTGAGTGCCAGGACCCAGAAGTAATAGCTGTGAAGCCCATGTCCATTTGGGGGCATGGGGCCATTGTACCCGATTTGGCCAAAATCATTCCGGCCGCCGGTATAGTGTTTGGTATCTTCATCCAGACGGGTGACATCACCCGGAATATTGTATAATACCCAATGTACAAATCCATAGGTGCCGTCACCGGTCACAAGAGGGGCATCCGGATCATGGCAAATAATGGCAAAACCCTTGGTATCCCGGGGTGGATCCGTCCAGGACAATGAAGGTGAGACATCAGCGCCTTCACCCGTAAATTTGGACGGAATCAAACCGTCTTGCTCAAATGCATCGCTTTTCAACTGCATTACAGATGGTGCAAAACCCATAACTTGCCTCCTTCTTTAAAGATGATTGCGTCTTTCAAAATTATTTTTTTAGAATTCAGCTGATCTGCCGGTCCTTCGAAATTTTTTGTACCCTTGTTTGTGATAAAACCATAAACTGTATTCCATATTAATTCAATACATATATCTTCACATGGGGTCAGGCTTTCCTTATTGCATTTTGTTCAGTAAGGTCGGTTGAATCCTTGATCGTTTTTTTGTTGTTGAAAAATTGCCGAAAGTTTTTTTACACCATTGCTTTTTTCCCTGGTTTTTGCCATTTTATGAAGTGTTTTTAGGATGAACAAATCACCCTGAAATTTCCCAAGAACGGAAAAAAAAGAATATGCCGTCCACAATCTCCCACAATCCCGAGTTGCAATTGGCCGCAAATTTTGTCCAAAATACCGGCTGCAACATTTTTCTGACCGGAAAAGCGGGTACCGGCAAAACCACTTTTTTGCACAGCCTGAAAAAAAATACGGCAAAACGGATGATTGTCACGGCGCCCACCGGAGTGGCTGCCATCAATGCCGGCGGCGTCACCCTCCATTCATTTTTTCAACTGCCCTTTGGCCCCTTCATTCCCGGCAGCCAAACAACCGAAATTAATCGCCAGCGATTGTTCCGGTTCAGCAAAGAAAAAATACGGATCATCAAAAGCCTTGATCTGCTGATAATTGACGAAATCAGTATGGTCCGGGCGGATCTGCTGGATGCCGTTGATACGGTGCTGCGACGCCACCGACGCAACGATCAGCCCTTTGGCGGGGTTCAACTGCTCATGATCGGCGACCTGCACCAGCTTTCCCCTGTGGCAAAGCCTGCAGAATGGCAATTGCTGCAGCAATATTATGCCTCGGTTTATTTTTTTTCCAGCCATGCCCTGGGACAAACCCAATTTCATACCATTGAACTCACCCATATCTTTCGCCAATCAGATGTCAATTTTATCGAACTGCTGAACCGGGTGCGGGACAACCGGCTGGATGACCCTTCTGTTGCAATGCTGAACCAGCGGTATATCCAGGAGTTTACACCCGACGATGACCAGGGGTATATCACCCTGACCACCCACAATAAAAATGCAGACGCCATGAACCTGACACGGCTCAAGGCATTGGCCGGCAAACAGCATTCTTTTAAAGCCGAAATTTCAGGAGATTTTCCAGAATACATCTTTCCGACCCCAAGCACCCTCCTGCTCAAGGAAGGCGCCCAGGTAATGTTCCTCCGGAATGATGCTTCTGGTGGAAAACAATATTACAACGGCAAAATCGGTCGGATAAAACGCATATCCAACCAGAGCATCCGCATCCTCTGCCCCGGAGATTCAAATGAAATTTTGGTGGAACAGGTGGAATGGGAAAACATCCGCTATACGCTGAACCCGGAGAATCAGGAAGTGGAACAGGAGGTTATCGGCAAATTCAAACAATACCCCCTGAAACTGGCCTGGGCCATCACCATCCACAAAAGCCAGGGCCTGACCTTTGAAAAAGCCGTCATCGATGCAAAATCTGCCTTTGCCCATGGCCAGGTGTATGTTGCGCTGAGCCGCTGCAAAACCCTTGGGGGAATGGTGCTCAGCGCACCCATCCCGCCCCAGGGGATTGAAACCGATGAAGCGGTCCTGGACTTTAATGAAAAGATCCGGCAAAACCGGCCGTCAAAAACCCTGCTTAGCACAGCCGAAACAGGCTACCAGCAGCATCTGCTGCTGGAGTGTTTTGATTTTAGCTTTCTTCACAACCGGTTGAACTATCTGACCCGCCTGCTCCAGACCAATGCCAAATTGGTTCAGGTATCCGGCCTGACCGACATCAACCGGGTAAAAGAAATTGCTGAAAAAAATATTTTCAGGGTTGGTGAAAATTTCAGACATCAGCTAAAGACCCTTTTTAAGGAGGATCTTCTCCCCGGGTCAGACCCCCATGTTTTGGAACGTCTTGGCAAAGCATCGGTTTGGTTCCAGGATCAATTTTCCCAGATTTTTGATGCTATTGTGAAAAACCTGCACCTGGAAACCGACAACAAGGAACTGGGCAAAAAAATGAGCACTGCCCTGGACAATCTTAAACGAGAGATTGCCATTAAACTGGCCGGCATAAAATGCTGTGAAAATAAATTTTCGCCCGGCAATTACCTCCGGGCCATATCCCAGGCCGAAATTAACCTTATCCCTGAAAAAATACAAAAATCCCAGGTCCCGGCCTATGCTGAGTCAGATATTGAACATCCGGAATTGTTCGGCCAGCTGAAAGACTGGCGGTCCCGCAAGGCCGGTGAAGAAGGGGTTGCCCATTTTCAGGTAATGCATCAGCGGGTATTGATTCAGATCGTGGTCTGCCTGCCGGATACTGAAACAGATCTGGGAAAAATACAGGGGGTTGGGAAAAAAACCCTGGAAAAATACGGTAAGGAAATCCTGGAAATGGTTGCAGCCTATCGCAAAAAACACGGAATCAAAACCGTTACACTGCCCCTTTCCAAGGCACTGCCAAAGGAAAAAGAATCAAGGCCGAAAAAAGCCACTAAAAAGGCCGCCTCCGGCAACACCCAACAGATCAGTTTTGATTTGTTCAATAAAGGAATGTCTCTTCAGGAAATTGCAAAAGAAAGGGGGCTGGTGGAATCCACCATCCAAAGCCATTTGTGTTTTTTTATCAAAACCGGCCAATTGGATATCAACAAATTGCTTTCACCGGAAAAACAGCAGGCCATTGGAGAAAAACTGACTTCGGCATCCCATCATTCACTGACCCAAATCAAAAAAGAGCTGGGAAACGACTATGCCTATGGTGACATCAAACTGATGATGGCCCACCAACAATCTTCGGACATCGAATCCGGATTAAAATGACAATGGACACCTTTGGATTTACCCGGAAAAAATTTTTATCCCTTTCTGACAAAAACCGTCACCACCATATCATTGACTGGTTGTCGGCCTTTTACCATACCCTTGCTGCAAGCCGGGTAAAACAGATGACCTTTGATGTTTTCTGCTCCCGGTACGAGGTCATCTTAAAATGGGCCGATCTGCCCTTGCCACTGCGTCCCGATTCAGGCACAAGGCCACAAATTGAATATATCTCCAATGCCATCCTGTTCCACCGCAAGGCCTCGGGCATGATGCTTCGGGACGACACGCTTCTGGAACCTGTCGCCTTCCGGGACAAGGCAGCACCCGCGGTGCCATTGATAAATATGGAATACCAGGTTGCCCTGGACGGGCTTCGGAGTCTTTTTAATGTGGGATCTATTTTCAGAACCTGCGATGCCGCCGGTGTCAAATGTGTGATTCTCGGCAACACCCCAGGCAGGGAACATCCCCATGTCCAGAAAACCGCCATGGGCGCCCAAGAATGGATACCCCAGGAAAAAACATCCAACCTTGCTGCTACCCTTTTGGGGAAAAAAAATCAGGGCTTTCGCATCATCGGCGTAGAAACAATGCCGGGATCTGTTCCCTGCCATGCATACGCCTGGCCGTCAAAGGCCGTTCTGGTATTCGGCAATGAGGAATACGGCATTTCCACCCATGTCCTGCCCATCATGGATGACCTGGTCCACATCCCCATGTTCGGGAAAAAAAATTCCCTGAATGTGGCAAATGCCGTGGCGGCAATTCTTTTCCAGGCCGTGCTTTCCCCTATTTTTCAAAACTGATTTTCACCTGATAAATCCCGCTGTCCAGGTTTGTTTTCAGGGGCAGACGGGTTTTTTGAAACACCTTGATCATGGACTGGTTCTCGGCAAGCACCTGGGCGGTCAAGCCCTTGAGCCCCCGTTTTTTTGCCTCATCAATGAGCAGTTCCAGCATATATGACGCCACGCCTATATTCTGGCAGGACGCATCAATGAGAAAGGCCACTTCCCCGAAATCGGAATCTTTTTCCCGGATCAGCCGTGCCTCGGCAATGATTTTCCCATCCCCTTTTTCTCCGCCAAACCCCACGATGGAGAGCTCTTTTTCATAATCCACGTTCACATATTCCTGCATTTTATCGTGGCTCATGGTCTTGATCGAATAAAAAAACCGGTAAAAAATCATTTCCCTGGAACACCGGTAGAAAAAACGCCTCATGGCTTCTTCATCCGATGGTTTCATGGCCCGGAACCGAATATCGACCCCACCTTTAAACGTTTTTGTATAGAAAATATGGGCCGGAAAAAAATGGGCGGATCGGCTCACAAAAATCTGGTTGGGATAGATGATTTTCCGCTCCCTGGCCTGTTGGATCAGGTCTTCCCTGTCATCGGGATGGGCAATGTCGATGATGGCCTGGGCCCTCTCCCTCAAGGACCGCCACTTGAGGATGGCCACACCGTATTCCGTTGCAAGAATATGGACCGATTCCTTTAACCGCAACTGGTTGGCATAATTCTGAATACTCACCAGAATATTGGATTTCCCCTCAGCGTTCCGGCTGGGAAGCCCGATAATGGTCCGGCCATCCTTTGAAGCTTCCGCCCCTTTAAAAAAATCGATCCCCTCCCCCGGCCCCGTGATGACC
>VMSR01000009.1 GCA_013792075.1 Desulfobacula sp. | reverse complement strand
TTCACCGGGTATCTTAAGGTGTTGAATCCGGACGCATTCCTGTCCAACCCGGCCAAAACCGGTATTCAACTGGGACAGATCAATTTTAAGGACTGGACTGGAATCGGTGCAGATCTTCTGATTACCGGCGGGATAGAAGAACAAAATGGCCAGGTAACCTTAAAGCTTAGATTGTTTGATACCCTGAACTCGAAGCTTTTGGTGGGAAAAATCTATACAGGCTCAAGTTCACAGATCCGGCGGATGATCCACATGTTTTGCAGCGAGATCTCCTATATCCTCACCGGCAAATGGGGGGTCTTTAACAGCAAGATTTCTTTTGTTTCAACGGTCCAGGGAAACAAAGAAATTTTTGTCTGTGAATTTGACGGTCACGACCCCAAACAGATTACCCACCATAAAAGCATTTCCCTCTCACCTGCCTGGTCTTTTGACGGACAATGGCTTGCCTATACGTCCTATGCCAAGGGCAAACCGGATATTTATATTAAGAATCTAAACGAAAATCGGGGTGCCATTGTCAATCAGAAAGGATCCAATATGTCTCCGGACTGGATGCCGGGACAATTAACACTTGCTGCCTCCTTAAGTTTTTCTGGAAATGCAGAAATATATTTGTTGACCAAAAAAGGAGAAATCACTAAAAGAATAACCAATAACTCGGGCGTAAATGTTTCACCAAGATTTTCGCCGGATGGAAAAAAGATTGCGTTTACCTCTAATAGAGGAGGAACTCCCCAGATATATGTGAAGACTTTGGATTATGACGATGCAAAGCGGGTTACATTTGAGGGAAAATATAATACCTCTCCTGCATGGTCACCTGACGGAAAAAAAATTGCCTACGTGGGTATTGAAAAAAATAAAATTGATATATATGTTATTGACTTAGCTTCCGGTCCGGGAACGCCCGTGCAGCTAACAATGAATCAGAATGATAATGAGGACCCTTCCTGGTCTCCGGATGGTAGTTTGATTGTGTTCACATCCAACCGGGAAGGCGGAGTATCGAGATTGTTTGTGATGACAGCAGCAGGTTTGGACCAGAGGCGTCTTTTAACCCTTGCGGGAAAACAAAGTCAGCCCAATTGGTCCAAATCGATTAGTTCTGACAATTAATGAAGTGAATGTAATTAACAAAAGGAGGCGTGATGAACAAAAAAGTATGGACAAACCTTATGGTGGCAATGCTTGTGTTGGGTCTTTTTATGACTGTTTCTTGTGCAAAAAAAACAGTTGTGTCTGATGGAACTGCCATAGAAGACCAGGCACGTTTAGAAGCAGAAGCAGCTGCAGCTGCAGAGCGGGAAAGAATAAAGGCCGAGGAGATGGCCAGAGAAAGAGCCTTGGCCGAAGCAAAAACAGCTGCTGCCAGAGCCCAGTTTGAGAACCAGAATATCCATTTTGATTTTGACAGCGCAGAACTGAGCCCCATGGCCAAGACACTGCTCAAAGAAAAAGCAGAATGGCTCAGTGCCAATCCCGGCGTCTCTGTTGTCATTGAAGGACATTGTGATGACCGGGGAACAACCGAATACAATATTGCCCTGGGTGAGAAACGTGCCCTTGCCGCAAAGAATTATCTTGTGGACCTGGGCGTATCAGAAGCCCGTTTGAGCACCGTTAGTTTTGGCGAAGAAAGACCGCTTGATTCAGCAAGTACTGAAGAAGCATACAGCAAAAACAGGCGAGCACAGTTTGTCTTATAACCATCCGTTAGATTAAAAGATGGCCTTGTCCGGGCCCGGTCGATACCCTGGGTAGCGGTGTGCCCGGACATCTAATTTTGTAATGCGTTTTGGAGTTTGGTGATGAAAAAATTTCTTTTTTTTGTTTGTGTGGGAGGGGTGTTTCTCGTTTCCGGGTGTGTGAGTCCGGATCAATATAAATTGTTGGAAAACAGAATAGCCGTCATTGAGAATGAATCCCAGCAGGAAAAATCCACCAAGACTTCACAGGCTCAGGAAACCTTACAAGGAGAATTAGACAATTCTGCCAAGATCAGCAGAGAAGAGTACGCAGACATAAAATATACCATTCAGCAGATGAAGACACAATTCAATCAGATCGAAGGAAAGATTGAAGAGATAAACCATAATTTTGGAAGCAACAGCAAGGCGCGCCAGGAAGAGCTGGAAAAAAAATTGGATCGGCTGGACAATGCTATTTCCAGAAATTATGAAAAGATATTAAAGTTAGAAAAATATATGGGGTTTGAACCCACCAACGCTGCAAAACCGACCGCTGAAGTTGGTTTGCCCCCTGTGGCCAAGCCTGAAATAAACTCTGAGCAGGAATCCTATGACCTTGCAAAGATAGCTTTTGATGAAGGGGATAAGGAAAATGCCCGGATTCAGTTTGAAAATTTTATCAATAAATATCCTGATTCGAAAAATGCGGACAATGCCAGATTTTGGATTGCTGACAGCTACTATGCCGAAAAATGGTATGAAAAAGCGATACTTGAATATCAAAAAGTGCTTGAAACCTACCCGGACTCCAATAAAACAGCAGCAGCCAGGCTAAAACAGGGATATTCCTTTGCCGAATTGGGCGAAAAAGCAAATGCAAGGCTGATTTTAAAGGAACTCATAAAGCGGCACCCCGATTCCAATGAAGCCAAGTATGCCCGGGAAAAATTGAAGAGCCTGAATTGATTTTTGGGTGTCATGGTTAAAATTGTCGGCATTGATCCCGGATTGGCCGGCACGGGTATTGGGGTAGTGCAAGGTGATGGCCGGGATATAAGCGAATATTCCTTTGGCAGTATTGCCACTGACCCAAACGCCTCCATTCCCTCCAGACTCAATCTTATTTATTCAAAAGTAGCAGATTTCCTTGGTGAACAAAAACCAGATCTTGTCGTGATTGAAGATATTTACTCTCTTGAAAAATACCCAGGATCGGGTATTATGTTGGGCAAAGTGTCCGGTGTTTTGCTGGTCGCTTCATTTAGAGCCGGGGTAAGGGTTGAGGAAATATCGGTGCGGGAAGCAAAAAAAATAATTACCGGAAACGGCAGTGCGGATAAGTTTCAGGTAGAAAAATCTGTCCGGAGCTTGCTCAAACATAGTGTTCCCATAAGGCCGTTCCATGCATCGGATGCACTGGGACTTGCATTAACAGGGTACTTCAGGTATGGAAAAGAGTTATGATCGGATATCTTGAAGGGCAAATCATTCACCACGATGAAGACTCTATTCTATTGCTGGCCGGCCATGTTGGGTACGAGATCCTGTTGAATCCAATGACCCTGGACCAGGTAAAGTCCGGAGCGTCGGATGATGGGATTGTATCGCTCTATATTTATTACCATGTGACCGATAGACAACCCAAGCCCGTACTGATTGGGTTTGGGTCGCCAGAGGATAAAGAGTTTTTCCAATTGTTTATTTCCGTTTCTGCCGTGGGGCCCATGAAAGCCGTTAAAGCCTTGACACGGCCAGTGACAGTGATTGCCAATGCCATTGAGGAGAAAGATGTGTCTTTTCTTTCCCAATTGTCCGGGATTGGGAAAAGAACAGCGGAAAAAATTATTGCCACTCTCCATGGAAAGGTGACTGCTTTTTTGGGGCCGGAAACCGAAAAAACCCAAGTGGCAACAGCCCCCTTGAATCAAACCCTGAGAGAGATTTCCCAGCAGGTTGAAGAGGTCCTGGTTGATCAGCTTGGGCATTCTGTTGCATCGGCCAGGAGAATGATTAAAGAGGCTTTTGATCGTAACCCCTCCATTGAAACCCCAGAGGCCTTGTTTGATGAAATTTACAGAGAGGTTCAGTAAAGATGGACAATGATATCCTCTCTTTCTCATCATTGGATAAAACAACAGACCCAAAAGGGGTGGTGACCTCCACCCATATTCCCGAAGACCAGCTGGCAGAGATTGTGTCTCTTAGACCCACTAATTTTAACGACTACGTGGGACAGCAAGATGTGGTTGATACCCTGAAAATTGCAATCCAGGCGGCAAAAATAAGAAACGAGCCCCTGGATCATATTCTGCTGCATGGGCCGCCTGGATTGGGAAAAACAACGGTTTCCCATATCATTGCCAATGAAATGGGAAAGGAGTTGACGATTACCTCGGGTCCGACCCTGGAAAAGGGGGGGGATCTTGTGGGTATCCTGACACACCTGGGAGAGGGCGACATCCTTTTTATTGATGAAATCCACAGGATTCCAAAGGTGGTAGAAGAATTTCTCTATCCGGCCATGGAAGATTTTGCTGTGGATTTTGTTTTTGATAAAGGAATTCATGCCCGGAGTCATCGATACCGACTTAAACAATTTGTTCTGGTGGGCGCCACTACAAGAGTGGGGTTGTTGTCAGCCCCTTTGAGGGATCGGTTCGGTATTTTTCGCACCCTTGATTTTTATTCTGTTAAAGATTTGGTGGTGATCATTAAACGCTCTGCACTGCTTTTGCATACCCCTATTTCAGACAGGGGAGCAGTGGAGCTTGCCCGCCGGTCACGGGGAACCCCCCGGGTCGCCAATCGTATTTTAAAACGCGTCCGGGATTATTCCCAGGTTAAATCCAATGGAGAAGTTACCCAATCAACAGTGCGGGCAGCCCTTTGTCTCGAAGGCATAGACACCCTTGGGCTTACCAGTCTTGACAGAAATTATTTAAAAACCATTATTGACTTTTATAAGGGAGGCCCCGTGGGGATAGAGGCCATAGCCGCCACCCTCCAGGAAGAAACCGATACGCTTGTGGATGTTGTCGAACCCTTTTTGCTGAAAATAGGGCTTGTGCTTCGCACCTCAAGCGGGAGAAAAGCATCTGAAAAAGCGTATCACCATCTTAAGATCATTGTGAAAGATCCGGATAAACAAAATTCGGACGGGCAAAAATACTAAAAATGAAAAACAATAAAATGAACCTCCTGTCTACCACGTATATGTGTCTGGCGTTACTGGTATTCTGTTCTGGTGCCACAGCCGACAATACACTCCCCGCTTCCATTATCACCCTGCCGGAAAAGGGAAACGCCATTCTGGTGGAAAAAGAAAGCCAAACCCTTTATGTCTATTCCCTGAAAGCCAAAGATAATAATTTGGCGTTTAAGGCTGCCTGTTCCACCGGCGAAGCCGCGGGCCCCAAAAAAAAAGCAGGAGACAAGAAAACCCCTGAAGGTGTCTATTTTTTGATAGATAAATATGAAGAGCGATATCTAACACCTATCTACGGGAAAAAGGCTTTCCCTTCCGACTATCCGAATTTTCTTGATCAGCGCAGGGGAAAAGAGGGATCTGCCATCTGGATTCACGGTACGGATAAGGTGTTGAAGCCAATGGATTCCAATGGGTGTATTGCCCTTGAAAATAATAATATTATTTCCCTCGCCGACTATATTCAATTGGATTCAACCCCTTTGATTATTGTTGAGAAAATTTTAAAAACAGATCCGGGTGTTCAAGCCCTCAAGGAAAAAGAAATACTCAAACTGCTGGACAGCTGGGCCCATTCCATGGAAACAGGAAGCTATCATCAGTATCTTGCCTTTTATTCTGAGGAATATTTGCCGAATATATCCTGGTGGGAGACCTGGTTTGATTTGAGGGAGAAGGCAATTTCAGATAAGGTTCCCCTAAAGATAGAAATGGCCAATGTTGGTATTTATGCCCATGATGATGTTGTTGTGGCATTGTTTGATTTCAGCTTGTCTTCCGGAAAAGAGAAGATATTGATAGGCAAAAAAAAGTTGTTTATAAAAGAATCGGCACATGAATATAGAATTGTCGGGGATGTGATTCATAAAAAATCCGAACCCTATAAGGCAATTGATGTCCCTTTGATTGCAGCAGCTCAAAAACTTGTCAATTTTAAAACCAGGGAAATCACTCCCATGGAAATGGTTCAAAAATGGTTGGCAGCATGGTCCTCAAAAAATATGAGTGCATATGCCGGGTTTTATGCAGATGAATTTCATTCTGACGGGCTTGATAAAAAATCCTGGGTCAAGCGGAAAACCCAGCTTGCCAAAAAATATAATTATATCACTGTGACAGGCAGAAATTTTAAAATTAATACAAAGAAAGACGACTGTGAGGTTACCTTTCTTCAGGAGTACGAATCCAGTAATTTTTCAACCAAGGGAACAAAGCAGCTTAAACTTGTCAAGAAAGGTGGCTTATGGAAGATATCTCAAGAGAACTGGAAAGAGAAATAGCCCGGGCAAAACCGTCTCCATATAAAAAAAAGAAAAGAAAAACAATCCTTGTCGTAGATGCTTACGGAGATGTTAAATCAGCTGGATATTTGAGGGCGCTTGTTTATATTTTTTTCGTGACCAGTGTTGTCTGTTTTCTTGCTGCCATTTGGTCCCACTCTTTTTTTTCCAATCAAACCACTGAAAACAAACAGTTTAAGGGGCAAGTGATTGAGTTGAAAAAAAAAGTGGCTCAATTAACCAATGAAAAAGAAGTTCTCATGGCGAGACTGGTCATTTCCGGGAAAGAACCAGGGGTTACAATACCCGTAAATGCGGCCAAGGAAAAAAAGGCCGGTATTAAAGAAAAACAAGATCCAAGGACGGTCAGCGCTGAAGAAAAAGCGTCGATTGAACCCATGGCGGAAGAATTGGTTGTGATGCCTGAAACAGATATGGCAAAAGAGAATGGACAGGACGCCACCGGGTCAGACTCAAAAGAGTTGGCGCTCCGGACGGTTAGCATAGAAAAATTTATCGTTACCCGGGATGGTACAGGTGGAGATCTGCTGGTGCGGTTTGACATCCGAAACATATCAGATGCGCCCGGAGGTGTTTCAGGGCGGATATTTACCATTCTTAAGCCTGAAAACAAAACCCAGAAGGATTGGCTGGTTGTTCCGGCAGGCCCATTGGAGAATGGGGTTCCCTCCCAATACAGAAAAGGACAATATTTTTCCATTGCCCATTTTAAGCCGGTTAAATTCAGAATTGAAAGTAAGGCAGGGCCGGATTTTTTTAAAAAAGCTGCCATCTACATTTTTAACGACAATGGGGACCTTATGTTTGAAAGCCTCATTGATATTACTGAGGCAGAACCAAGTTAATGAAAGCGTTATTCAAGGCTGGGATTGTTTTTTTTAGGGGCGTTTTTCTGGTCCTGCTGCTGTGTTCTGTTTCCATATCCGGTCAGAGGACCCATACGGTTTTTTTTGAAGGGGAAGAGAATGAGCTGAATGTATACAGGATATTTGGTGCAAAACCGGGCAAAACCCTGCTGATTATCGGGGGAATCCAGGGAGATGAGCCGGGTGGGTTTCTTGCTGCTGATTTTTATGCTGATTTTTCACTTGAAAAAGGAAACCTCATTGTGGTCCCCCGGGCAAATTTTCCTTCAATCCTGAAAAAAGAAAGACAGATTAATCAGGATATGAACCGAAAATTTATGGATGATCATACCTTAAATTATGAGACAGCGGTGGTGAATGTCCTTAAAAAACTTATTTGCGAGAGTGATTGCTTTCTCAATCTTCATGAGGGCTCGGGTATTTATTCAGCCACCTGGGAAAGTGCTGAAAAAAATCCCGAGAAATACGGACAGTCGATTATTGCCGATGAATCGTTTTTAGAGCCTGGCGGTAATCAAAAACGGGTGGATCTCGAAGCAATGGCCGGACAGGTTATTGATAGAATTAATATGAATATTGAAGACAAATCCCTCTTTTTTCATTTTAACAACCATCGGACAAATCACCCGGACACCCCCCATAAGGAGCAGCGTGGATCTGCTACGTATTATGCCCTTAATGTGTGCAAAATACCGGCTTTTGGTGTTGAGTCTACAAAAACATTATCCCTTGAGCAGAAGGTGCGGCAGCATATTTATGCCATTAACGGGTTTATGGAGATTCTGGGTATTTTGCCCCAGACGCCCGGAATAAATTTGAAGAAACCTGAAATGCAGTATATGATCATTTCTGTTAATGACTCTATTCCAGTTGTTGTAGGGAAAATGCAACACCTGAAAATCAACAAAGGGGATATGGTCCAGGTGCATGATATTGTGGCCAATTATGAACGGGGACTTAGTGTGGATGTCCTCGGGGTCGGAAATGAGTATAATGATATGAAAAAAAAATTGATTATTAACGAACCCACTAGAATAGAGGCAAAAAAAGATTTTTATGCCTGTGGCAGCGTCTTTTTAGATTTTGACGATAAGGGGTTTGATAAAATCAATACGCTTGCAGTGAGTGAATCAAAAAAAGAAGAAATCATTCGATACAAGTTGAAGATCAATGGAAAAACCGTTATCGTGGATAATTACGCCCATGTAAAGATCCAATATGGAGATAAGTTGATCATAGAAGACATCATAACAGGGAACATAGACCCGTCGGAATATGTGGTAAATTTTAAAGGCTTTGTCGGAAATAACAGTATCAATACCGGCGAAGACAGAGGGTATATGATCGATACCGGGACAGGCGTCCTGATGACGCGGTATTCCATGGATAAAATCGGCAGGCGGTATTATATATTGACCACACTTGTGGGTAAAGAAGTCGGTAGAATTTTTATAGACATTCAATCATAAGTATGTGAGGAGACTGACTGTGGGGAAAAAAGACAGGCAAAACCTTTCCATCATAGA
>VMSR01000234.1 GCA_013792075.1 Desulfobacula sp. | reverse complement strand
GATCGATTTCCTGCCATAGTTTCATGAGACAGGAGGCATTATAGTCGCGGACACACACTTGAAACAATTCATCAATTTTCTTATGGCCCTGCCTGATTTCATTTATTTTCTTGCTGTCCAATGAAGGGATGGGAATTGCCAATGCCTCGACTTCAGAACACAAGGCTGAAAAAAGGTTCTCAGCGACCTTGTCTATCTGATCCGTCACATCTATCTGCCTGCCGATCACCATGCTCGGCAGAAGCCGGAAAAAATTATTTCGATTCCGGGCAATCACCTCCCCCTTATCAATCGCCTGTTTTTTGATCCAGGAAACATCCCTGTAATGGTTCACAGAAGGCCAGCTGCTCCAAAGAAGCAAACCAGACTCGCCCATAATATCTTGGAAATCAACGATCGAGTTTAATAAATACGCATTAAGGGTCGGGTAAATAAGGTTATCATATGCCCAGGCATCAAAATTCCTTGAATGGTTCACCTTGCGCCATTTTTTCAAAAACATCTTTCTGGATAAAACAAGTGGGTCCTCATGATGTTTTATTTGAAAATATTGTAAACATTTTGCATGCAGAAGTTCAATGAGATAGCCGGTGGTTTCTAAATGGCTGAAAAGGAGAAACCCATTTTTTTTAATAAAAGACCCCAGGCGAGGCAGCCAATAATCGGGAAGACCCGTATGGAATACAAATCCTTCAGCAACAACAAAGTCAAATTTATCCTGGGTTTCATATTTTTCAAATGTATTACATTCCACCCGGGAAAGCGCATCGGTTAATCCGTTTTTTTTAAAATAGTCGTCTATGTTTTCAATGAACGCTTCCACGGGTTCCACAAGCGTCAATTCAGCACCCCAATGGGCAAATATTAAAGAGTTATCGCCCGTGGAAGGACCGAACTCTAACACTGAGGCACCATGAAACGCGCGGATGGGAATGTTTAAATTATACTCAACAAGTTTTTTTCGCAACCCAGCATAGGTTTTGAATGATTCTTTGTCATTTAATCTGGCATATACGGGCTTAATCTGTTCTTCTTCATAAAACCGGTATTGGACCTTCCGTTTTTCCATATTTCTCTTTTCTGACATTAATTTATCATTTGAGGATATCTTTGGTTATTGGAATATTTCTTATCTGCTTTGAGGCAGGATATCCCATGGTAAAGTGTCCGGGTTTGACATCTTTTTGAACCAGGCTTCCGGCCCCGACCAGAGCCCCCTGTCCGATGATCACCTTCTCGGTTATGATGCTTCCCGATCCTAGAAATGAACACTCCCCCAGCCGAACCTCTCCAAGTACCGTTACACGGGCACCCGTCAATACGCCGTTATCAACCCAGGCATCCAGTGCAAACAGAGAGAATGGGGACAGCATGCAGAATTTGCCTATTTTTACACCATGGGCAGCGGTACAAAATTGGAAGACTTGACTTCCATAGCCAACCTGGGTTGAATCATCCATCACCCCGGTGGGATGAATTAATGCTGGGAACCGGTTGTGGGGCAACCCCAACTTATTAATAATTTCAATTCTTTGGATTCTTCTTTTGTAATTGTTTATTGCCAGGGCAAAAACAATGTCCTCGGAAAAATCCAATGCCAGACCGAGGGGACCCAGGACGGTCACCCCACAGATGGATCTGCCGTGGAGGGTTTGGTCATCATCCAGAAGTCCAATCACCTCAAAACAATCCTGCCCCTGAGAATTAATATCCTTAATGAGTTGAGATACTTCTCTGAATGTTGGACCACCCAGGACAACCATTTTCTTTGTTTTTATCATATTGCACATCTGCTTGTTTCAGTTAATCTGGTCATATAATGGATATTATTTCTAACACCACCCCTTCTGGACTTCTTGCATAGAAAATATTCATCTTGTTTTTGTTTAATTCAATTTGTTCAATTGCGGTGGTCTTATAGTCAGCCTTCTGTATTTTATTTTGTTCAACGGCGGCTGAATTTGAAAAAAAACCAAGGACATGAAACCCAAGGCTATTAATTTCTTCGGGTTCTGTCGGCCCATTTCCCCCCTGTTTCAGATATACACAAAAAACTTGCCGCGTCAGTATGCATTTAAATTCCATGCAGACATGATCCCTCAACCGTTCAACACAATTAAATCCTAACACTTTCCAGAATGAAATGGAAAGGTCCAAATCTATAGTTTCCAGCACCATGGAATTAAAACAAAAGGGGGTGTCTTGACCCAGGGAATCAAATAAAATGGGAAAATCAAGAAATCTGCCGGTGTGATATTTTCTGTTGTTCAACAAGACAATTGATTGTTTGTCTAAAGGAAAACAACTATTTTTTCTGCCTGAAAATATGGGTTGTATAGATCCTGTGTTCGAGGCATATTGTTCAAATGTAAGCAACTCGATGCTGACATTGCCCGGCAATACCCAAAAGGACATCTGAAAATTGTCTACTCTTTTGGACAATAGGGACTGGGTAATTTTCATGGGCACAACCCGGCTTTCAAACAACTGCCGATACCCCAATTTTTGTAGAACCGTTTCGCTGTTGAAACCCTCACTGCAAAAACAGATATGCGCTATTTTTAAAAGCATGGATACTTTTGATTGAAATTTTTATTTTTGATCACGAGGTCCACCATAAAAAAGGTCCCCTGTTTTGATTCCCGAGGCAAGCATATTGCCACAAGTATATTTATGATTATCAATCGAGAGGGAGGTTAATAACAAGGCTGTATTGTTCCCTGTCTTTATTGTGACACCACCCCCATCAATACCCAGAACCTCCCCGGGGTTGCAGTTCAAACCTTGGGTGGTATCGATTTTGGCTTTATATATTATTATTTTTCCCAGGCGGGTGAAGGTGAAGGGTTCATAGGTGGGGCTTGGCAACGGGAAAAAAGAGGCTGCCCTGACCAGACGATCTATTTCCGCTGCCGACCGATTCCAATCGATTAAACCTGCTGTTTGGATCGCAGCCATCGAATAAAATTTTCTTTTTGACAACTCCTGATCACATCTCAACAACGCTTTATCCTCGGCAATATCATTCAATAGAATTGTCATTAACTCATGGGCCGCATATACTGATTTCATCAAAAGAGAGATACCGGTTTCCTTTGATGACACGGGAAACTCTTTTTTTAGGATCACAGGACCTTCATCGGTTTTCCCCTCAATCCAGTGAATGGTGGCGGCAAACTGCGGCTCATTATTCATAATCGCCCACTGATAGGTGTATGACCCGGCATACTCTGGCAACGAACCTGCGTGGAAATTAAGGCCGCCTTTATTTAGGTTCTGAATCAACCTGGGCTCGATAATTTCCGTATTATTGTATGAGATCAGATAATCATGATCTTTCAATAGATTCATATCCTTAACCTTATCCCTTGTGATATGAAGGATATCTTCAAACCATAATTCGGCAAATTCATGTAATTTTGATCTGAAAAAATCCAGTTCCTTTTTTGGAATAAAGACGGCGCACACCTCTATATTCTTAAGGGTAAGCGCCAGGTCAATAAGCTTAACCAGGGGAAGTCCTCTGCCTGCAAACGCAATTTTTACCTTTTTCTGCATTTATTATCGTCTAATGCTTTTTCACACATTTTGATCAGGTTTCCCAGGAGAGTGAATTCCTCGGGCGGGTATTCATCAAATGGAATTTCAATTCCCAGTTTATCCTGCACCGCTGTTGCAAGGGACAAAAATCCCATGGAGTCCAGAATGCCATCCCCGATCAAATCAATCTCATCTTCTAGTCCAATGTCAGGGGGGTGAGATAATAGATCTTCAATGATGGTAACCATTATTTTTTTAACATCCGTTTTTTCAGCATCCTGGTTTTCTGGCATATGTATTGCTCCTGTAAGAACTAATGTATGTGTGAAATATATGCTAAAATTTCATTCCGATCAATTTTCCCGTTTACATTCAATGGGAATCTCTCAAGGAAAAATATCTTAGCGGGTATCATATACGATGGAAGCGTCTCTCGGCATGCCGATACTGCCTTTTTTTCCATTTCTGTATCCTGAATGCAACCGATGACGGCAACAAGTTTATCCGCTCTTCCGCCAGAAACATCTGGCGGCCAGGGAAGGACGATAACAAAATCTGTTTTTGTGGCTTTTTTCAAGACCGCTTCAACTTCAGTTAATTCAACCCGATGTCCCAATATCTGTACTTGAAAATCCTTCCTTCCAAAATAGAAGAGTGTCCCCTCTTCATCCTTTTCAACAAGGTCCCCTGTGCAATACCATGTTTTGCAAGGGTCTTCAGGAAATTGTTTGAAAACCTTTTTCGTTTTTTCAGAATTATTGATGTAATTGGGTGCCACCTGGGCGCCTGAAATAATAAGTTCCCCTTTTTGCCCGGCAGGAAGATCCTGGCCCTTTTCATCAACAATCCGAATTTCGTGGTCCGGAAAAACAACGCCCAGGGGAACGCATCCGTTACGGCATTGTTTTGGAGAAGCATCATTGTTCCATTGATAATAGGTGATGTTAATGGTCACCTCGGTGGGGCCGTAAAAATTGATTAACAAAGCATTCGGGGACGCCTTTTGCCACTTTAGTGCCGTTTCCTGTGATAAGGCCTCTCCGCTGAAGATAGAATACCGAAGTCCCGGGAAACTGTTCTCTTTGAGCATATTCAGTCTTTCCATGAACATCGGCACAGACGGCACAGAATACCAAACGGTCAACTCCTTTTCCCGAATAAACCGAGAAGGAGCAAATACTGCGGAAGCCGGAACCACACACAAACAGGCACCTGAAAGCCAGGCCGAGAAGATGTCGTGGACGCTGGGATCGAATGTCAGGTCAAAGGCCTGTGAAATGCGATCTGTTTCCAGGTATTCATAACGGGAAAGAATAAATCCCAGATAAGAACAAATATTTTTCTGGGTAATACCGATTCCCTTGGGATGACCGGTGCTGCCCGAGGTAAACAGGAGATAGGCATAATCATCCGGCAAGGCTGCGGGTAAAGGACAAATATCAAATGCCTCCACCCCATCTGCAGTGAATAGTTTATGCCGTTTTAATTTTTTGGCTTCTTTACCTATACGGGCCTCATCCTCCGGCAGATATAGTATTGTCAGGGGTGGCAAGTTATGATCATATTTTTTTACAAATTCAAGAAATAACCGGATGCCTCCCCCTCCCAATATCAGGGTTTTGCATTCAACCATTGAAAGCATCTCATAAATTCTGGCCACCGGGAATTTGGGATTTAACGGAAGATAGGCCTTGCCGGCAAGCAAACTGCCGGCCAAACCGGCATATGCACTAATGGATCTGGCTGCAAAAATACCGATAAAGGGTTCTTCATGTGCATGTTTTGTAATAAGGCCGGCTAGTTGAAGCGCTTTTTTTTTTAGTTCCAAATAGGTTAGAATGGTTTGTTCTACCTCAAGCGCATCATTGGGTCCAAATCTCTCAAATGCTTCCATTAATTTAGCTTGAAGTGTCATAATGATTTTTCCATTGTCTTTTTAGCTTTTTTGTCCATGGATTCTTTACTGCCATCAATACCGGCCAATCCAGCCGCTTACGGGGCTAGTAGAAAAATCGTCGCATGGCCTTCATGCGCTCTTCTGCGTATTCTTCTCCCTCTCCGAATTTGTAATTTTGAGCCACTATGAAATTTGCTTTGGCGATTG